>CAZWIP010000016.1:0-26241 GCA_964634125.1 uncultured Dehalococcoidia bacterium | reverse complement strand
ACTGTACGGTTTTAGTGGCCTTTCATGTGTCCCATTTTAGCTGACGGTCTACACACCCTCACTCTAAGCAATGCGACCGGAGCCACTTCCATCGGTACACCCAACCCGGCAACCCTGACCATTCAGGATGACGACGTTGTCAGTGCGGGCTTCTCCTCAGCAACCTATACCGCCGCAGAGGGCGATGGTACGGCTACGATTCAGGTAGACCTTGGCGGAGTCAGTGCTGTTACCGTTACTATTGATTACGTTACCAGCAACGGGACTGCCACATCGGGCTCCGATTATACCGCCACTAATGGAACCCTTACCTTCGCTCCGGGAGATACCAGCCAGACCTTTGATGTCTCTATCACCGATGACGCTTCTGTTGAAGATAGTGAGACGGTTACCCTTACGCTGAGCAACCCTTCCAATGCGTCTCTCAGTGGAACCAATCCGGCGACGCTAACCATTACCGATAATGACGTTCCCAGCGTTTCCTTCGCGTCTGCTACCTACAATATTCCTGAAGGAGACCCTTCGGCCACTACTATATATATCAATCTTTCCGAGGCTGGCAATAGCACTATTACCGTCAACTACGCCACCAGCGATGGTTCCGCTACTGCAGGCAGTGACTACACCGCTGCCAGCGGTACACTGACCTTCAACGTCGGGGAGACGCAACGAACCATCACCAATCTTCCCGTAATCGATGACACCACAGTTGAGTGCGGTAATGAAACCGTTAATTTGACTCTCAGCAATCCTAATAATGCAACACTGGGCGCTACGAGCACCACCGTTATTACCATTGTGGAAAATGACGGCACACCACCAACTGCATCGACCAGCGCTGCTACCCGTGTCGGTGAGTCTTCAGCCACATTGAATGGCACCCTTAGTAACATGGGCAGTGCATCTTCGGTAGACGTCTCCTTTGCATATGGAACCAGCTCTTCCTGCAATATTGAGGCTTCCGTAGAAACAGTGACCGCAACCGGAGACTTCAGCGTAACCTTGAATTCCCTCAATCCGGGACAACGGTATTATTTCAGGGCAACGGCTGCTGGTGATTGCATCGCTTCCGGCGACACACTCAATTTTATGACGAATGCACTTGAGGAGATCACTCCTGATAATGACGACGAAGATCAGGGTGATGATTCAGACTCCTCTGATACCCAGGATTCAACCGATGATTCCGAACCTGAGTCCATCGCCAGCGATACTGGAGAAGCAACCCTCCCGCTAAACGATGAAGGTACTGTTGAAGTTGAGGTTACCATCACTTCTGAGGATAGCGTCTCTACTATCGTTATCCCTGAAGGCACCACCCCCATCAATGACCAGGGTGAGCCTCAAGACGAGAGCATAACCTGTCAGCCTTCAGATATCCCTGAGGACGCACCACCGGCAGACAACGTTATCGCTGTCTATGATTACGGTCCGGATGGCACCACCTTCGATCAGCCCGTTACCATCACCATGTCCTATGACCCGGCCGAAATCCCTGAGGGTGTAGCTGAGGAAGACCTGATAATCGCCTTCTTTGACGAATCCACCGGTGAGTGGGTCCCGCTCGATGATATTGTCGTAGACACTGAGAACAACACCATCAGCGGCACTGTTACTCACTTCACCATTTTCGGTATCCTCTGGCCGGAGCCAACTGTAGAACCGGTCGTCGAACCTACTGCTGAGCCTACAGCCGAACCAACCACAGAACCGGTTATTGAACCTACTGCTGAGCCTACAGCCGAACTAACTACAGAACCGGTTATTGAACCTATTGCTGAACCTACAGCCGAACCAACCACAGAACCGGTTATTGAACCTACTGCTGAGCCTACAGCAGTTCCAGTGGATGAGAGTGATGATGACTCTACCCCCATGGGACTGATAATCGGACTAGCGATCTTCGGATTCGTGCTCTTGGGCTTGGGAATTTACTTCTTGGTCATAAGACGCCGAGAGATGGCATAGATAAGAACTACTTAGCCTTGTAAAGGGTCTTTAAAACAAAAAAGGAGCCTTCTCTGACTTCTCAGGGAAGGCTCCTTTTTTGGCAATCTTGACCTGAACCCAAAGACTAGGATTTCCTCAGTATCGGACTGTGAATTTATCAAAGTTGCCGGTGTATTCTGCCCACTCAGTGTCCACTGATTCAACTATCGCTCTCTCAGGTCCAACGTGAAGGAGACTAATCAACTTCTCCAGTTCCTCTCTATCTCCCTCCACCCGGACTTCCACCGATCTTCCACCGGAAAGATTCCTCACATACCCGGCAAGCCCCAATGAACGGACCTGTCGCTGCACAAAATCACGAAAATACACCCCCTGAACCCGTCCATGGACTGTAGCCAGGAGAGAGCCCTTTTCTGCCATAGCCAAGAGTTTAACAGACTTAAATAGCAGCGTAAAGTGGATACTGTAGCTACATCTGTAAAAGTATTGACGATAACGAACCGCAGTGCTAGACTTTTCGCAAAGAAAACAAAAATCGTTGAAAATGCTTAAAAAGCTATCTGTAGATTCATGCAAACTCATTGGCCCAATCTTCCATCGAGGAGGACTTAGAAATGCCTGAAGAGCAAGTAGGAACGGTGAGCACGTTCTTCGCCAAGCCCATTGTGGCAGGAATCGATCTCACAGCACCAATCAAGGCTGGAGACAAACTCCATGTTAAAGGACACACAACTGATATCGAATTCATGTTGGAGTCCATGCAAATCCACAACGCAACGGTTCATGAGGGTAAGTCAGGGGATTCTATCGGAATAAAAGTCCCGGATCGAGTGAGACAGGGAGATAAAGTCTATAAAATAATCGGGTAGTGGCAAAGCGTGCCATGCCCTTACAAGTTCTTGAGCAGGTTTGCCATCTCAATGGCATTAACAGCTGCATTGAAACCAGCGTTGCCCATCTTCGTGCCCGCCCTCTCTATGGCCTGCTCCAGCGTATCGGCAGTAATTATGCCAAACGTAATAGGGATACCCACTTCCAATCCAACACTGGCAATACCTTTGCTCACCTCGGCAGCGATGTAGTCAAAATGAGGTGTTCCACCTCGAATTACCGCACCGAGACAAATAACAGCATTATATTTACCTGTTTGGGCCAACTTTTTAGCAACGAGCGGAATTTCAAAAGAACCTGGAGCCCAGGCAATATCAACATCGTCTTCCTTGACCCCATGACGAGAAAGGGCATCCTTGGTTCCATCCATAAGTTTCGATGTAATGAATTCATTGAATCGGGAAACAACCAGCGCAAACTTCAGGCCTTCTCCAACCAGATTTCCTTCATATTGCTTACTCATGGTTTCCTCCTTCTGGAAGACTCAAATGCACAACTACTACGACTTGTGACCTACCAATCAACGTCGATTAGATGGCCCATCTTTTCTTTCTTGGTTTCCAGATAGTCTATGTTCTCAGGATGTGGCGGAGTCTGAATGGTAACAGTCTCGACTACTCGCAGACCATAGCCATCCAACCCGATAACTTTCTTAGGATTGTTGGTTAGAAGTTTCATATCCCTTACACCAAGATCAGTGAGAATTTGAGCCCCGATACCGTAATCGCGAAGATCTGCCGGGAATCCCAGTTCCAAATTTGCTTCCACAGTATCCAACCCACCATCTTGAAGAGCGTAGGCCTTGATTTTATTGTGCAGTCCGATGCCTCTGCCTTCCTGACGCATATACAAAAAGACTCCCCTGCCTTCCTTCTCAATGGCCTCCATGGCCATTTGAATTTGCTCACCGCAATCACAGCGGACACTACCGAAAACATCGCCGGTTAGACACTCACTATGCACTCTGACCAGTATGGGTTCATCTCCATTGACTAATTCACCCTTAACCAGAGCAACGTGCTCATCAGCATCAATAACGCTTTTGTATGCAATCGCAGTGAAATCGCCATACATTGTTGGTAAATGAGCTTCTGCAACCTTCTGCACCAGCTTATCGTGCCGGCGCCGATAGGCGATTAGCTGTTCGACGCTGATTATCCTGAGTTCATGTTCAGCAGCCAGCTTCTCCAGATCCGGTAGACGGGACATTGTACCATCATCATTCATCACTTCGCAGATGACAGCCGACGGATATAGTCCTGCCAGTCTGGTAAGGTCAACCGAGGCCTCGGTATGGCCAGCTCGGACAAGTACGCCGCCTCGTCTGGCACGCAGGGGGAACATGTGACCCGGATATGCTATATCCTCGGGCCTGGTATTTGAATCAATTAGCACTCCCACCGTAGCAGCTCGATCAGCAGCCGATATGCCGGTAGTCACCTTATGCCGAGCTTCAACGGATACCGTAAAGGCACTATCAAAATGCGAGGTATTGTGCCGTACCATCATTGGAATCTTCAGTTCTTCAATCCGTTCGGGTGTAAGTGGTACGCAGACTAAACCCCGTGCATGTTTTGCCATGAAGTTGATCGCTTCCGGAGTGATTTTCTCCGAAGCAATCAGCAAGTCCCCTTCATTCTCTCTGTCTTCATCATCAACAACAATGATGAACTTGCCAGCTTTAATATCCTCGATTGCTTCTTTTACAGTAGATAGTGCCATTTCCAGATTCCTCCCACACCAAAGTCACACCCTTATAGTTTATTATGAAGCCAAGTAGAAGTCAAACGAGCTACGTTCGGAGGTTTATGCAAAACCATGATCTGTGAGGAATTCAGCGGTAATTCCAGGTTTTTCTTTTCCGGCCAAATGCTCTACATATTTGGCAATAATATCAACTTCCAGATTGACAAGGTCGCCCGGCCGTTTGTTGCCGAGAATAGTGTTCTTCCGTGTAAAACCCACCAACGATACAACAAATGAAGATGCGTCACATTCAACTATGGTAAGACTTGCACCCTCCACAGCGATGAATCCTTTTTCGACCACGTATCGCATGATTGCTGGTGGAGCCGAAACCTTCATGAGGACTGCTTCGCCCTCCGGTGAAAGGGAAACGATTTTGCCCGTGTCGTCAACATGACCCTGTACAAAATGGCCACCGAGACGAGCACCAACAGCCAATGCCCTTTCCAGGTTGACCGGATCACCTGAATGCAGATTCCCCAGGCTCGTACGTCGAAGGGTCTCGGGCATTATCTCAATAGTAAAGGTTGTATCACCGATTTCGATCACTGTCAAACATGCCCCGTTTACTGCGATACTATCACCAAGATTGGTGCCATCGAGTACCTTCTGTGCAGAGATAACCAGACGCCCCTGACCGGTGGATTTTATTGTGCCTACTTCTTCTATTATTCCGGTGAACATGGCTTCACTTCGCGTATCCTGTAATCATTATATCATCCCCGAATTGCTCCACCTCGACTCGATTCAAGCGTAATGCCTGAGCCACGGATTCAACACCTTTACCCGCGACAGGCGTCACTGCCTCTTCACCTCCGATGATGATTGGAGCTACGAAAACGATTACTTTATCAACAAGACCTAGATCAAAGAGCGAACCCAGAAACGTTCCGCCGCCCTCCACCAATACACTGGTGATCTCCTTCTTTCCGAGAACCTTCAGTAACTCATCAATATCCACCCGGTCATTTTTGGATTTGAGGCTAATCACTTCAGCTCCGGCGCTGGTATATTCATTCACTCGTGTCAATTCAACTGCATTCGTCGTTGCGATGATTGTCTTGCCCGGTTGTTGAAACACAGTTGCCGAAGGAGGTGTCTGGCCACGGCTATCAACGATAATCCGGGTCGGTTGCCGTTCGGCTTCCACCATTCTCGCTGTAAGTTGAGGATCATCCTTAAGCACCGTATTTATACCGACCATGACAGCGTCCGTTTGGGAACGAAGCTGATGAACGTATCTTCTGGACCAGTCACTGCTAATCCACTTGGAATCTGAAGTTCTCGTAGCGATTTTCCCATCGAGGCTCATGGCGAACTTTGCGATGACAAACGGAATCCCGGTAGTGATATACTTCACATAAGCCTCAATTATCTCTTGCGCTTCGGCCTCCCTTTCCCCAACATGAGTTGTAATCCCATTGGACTCCAACCCCGCTTTCCCTTTCCCTGAAACAAGGGGATTGGGATCAAGCATGGCCATATGAACTGTCGAAATGCCACTTTCGATGATGGTTTGTGTGCAAGGCGGGGTACGTCCATAGTGACAGCAAGGCTCCAGCGTAACGTACAGGGTAGCCTCTCGGGCCGCTTCTCCAGCCTGTTGGAGCGCCATCACTTCTGCATGAGCTGATCCGGGCGGCTGAGTATAACCTTCGCCCACAATCTCGCCGTCCTTAACAATAACGGCTCCTACAGCAGGATTTGGGCTAACATGCCCCAAGGCTTTTCGTGCCAGGGAGAGGGCATGCTGCATATTATCGCTCGTCATTTCAATTCCGACCAAAACCAGCTTGGTTTAACCTTGCTCGCATTCTAGCACTCTCAAGAATAGTAAGCAACCAAATAAAATAGGGGCACTGTATCTCGTGCCCCTATTGATGCCATGTCTTTCTTAGTTATTAATTAAGGATCCAAATCCTATCGGCTGCCTCTTTTCAGCAGTTTTCTGGCCGCTCCCGTTTCCCAAACCACCAGAAACTGACTTGCGATGAATATCGAACTGTAGGTCCCGGAAATCACACCGACTATCAGGACTAGTATGAAGCTTTCAATCGCTTCACCAACGAACAGATAAACGGCAAACAGCACGATTAGTGTTGTAAAACTGGTGTTCAGTGATCGATTCAGCGTTTCCACCAGGCTATTGTTGACCACAGTCTCGAAGCCCTGCCGGGCCACTCTTCCCATGTTTTCCCTAATACGGTCAAAAACCACGATTGTATCATTGACACTGTAACCAATGACAGTTAGCAAACCAGTGATGAACATCAGATTTATTTCCAAATCCAGGGCACTTCCGAGAATCACAAATACTGCCAACGCAATGAGTACATCATGTACCAGCGCAATAATGGCACATATGCCATATCGGAAAGGTTTGGGTAACTTGCGAAAAGCCCAGGAGATATAAAGTAAAATACCAATCGCCGCAATCACAACAGCCCAGACTGCTCCACTTGCCTTTTCTTTTGCTATCGGATCAGATACCAAGTTGAAACTAGGGGTTTCGGTCAGCCCCATCGCCTCTAGCGAGTCGATAAGTTCGAGCCGTTCCGAATCCTCCAACTCTTTGCTTCGTACGATGAATGCATTATCTCCAGTATCCTGGATAATAACCTCATCATGACCGATGGCCGTAAACGCACTTTCCACGTCGCCCTTTTCGACCGATTTATCGAATTCGACCGTCATCACTGTGCCGCCGGTAAAATCGATACCCCAGGGAATCCCATTAATGGCAAAGAATATAATTCCAATAAGGATGATCGTTGCTGAAAGCACAAAAAAGTAGCGCTTTTTACCTACAAAATCAAACATTTTAACGTCCCTCCCCGGAGAGCATCTGTCCTTTGGTAGCGGCCATGAAAAGCGACTGTCTATCCACCATTCCAGTACTGCCAATCACTCGCAAGAACGTCCTGGTAATCACAATGGCAGAGAGCATGCTAATAGCAACACCTATAGCTAACGTCAGAGCAAATCCCTGCACCGCAGGTACGCCCAAGGAATCACCCATCACGTACAGGATGAGACAGGTAATGAGTGTTGAGATGTTACTATCCCGAATAGCTGGCCAGGCACGATTGAAACCCGTTTCCACAGCTGCACGTACCGTGCGGCCCAACCGAATTTCCTCCTTCATCCGTTCAAAGATTAGCACATTAGCATCAACTGCCATTCCAATGGAAAGAACAAATCCTGCAATTCCGGCTAACGTCAGGACTACAGGCCACAACTGAAAGACCGCCAGTACTAAGGTTGCATAGATGAGCAAAGCAATACCGGCCATGATTCCCGGCAACCGGTAATACAGAATCAGGAACAGAATAATCAGGATCATACCGATGATCCCTGCCTGAACACTCCAGTCAACAAAATTCTCACCAAGGGTAGCACTAACGTCATGTTCTTCCAGGGTTTTGAGGGGGACATCAATACGACCGGCATTAAGAAGATTGGTCAAACGCTTGGATTCACCCTGAGTCATGCCAGAAATCTCACCGCTCTCACTAATGGCCTCATTTACAACTGGGGCAGACACGTACTCATCACCCAGGAAGATACCCAGCCGATTTTCTGGTGAAGACATCACACCAGGTGTAATTTTTAATTCATTGGTAATATCATAAAAGAGGTCAGACCCAGTGCTATCCCATTTAAACTTAACAAGGGGCTCCAAAGTGTTCGGATCTCTATCGTAACTCACGCCTGTGAAATATTGGCTCGTCAACTCTATCTCTTCGCCATTAACTACCCCGGTAGCCGGGATAGCCATCCACTGAGCTTCGCTTTTCTCGACCTCTGCAAATTCCGTATTTCCTTCATCATCAACAAGGAAAACACCATAAGTAACTGTTCCACTGGTTGTCATCTCAACGGGACTTTCAATACTACTAATTTCAGCCGGGCTTCCACTGTCAATTGGCATGACTGGACTGATATCATCAGCTATTTCGGAAGGACTCCCACTGCTGCTCACAGAGGCCGGGCTGCCACTATCAGCAGGTTGAATTGGTTCAATACCATCATCGACCTGAGCAGGGCTGTCCCCATTAGCAGGAATATAGAGTTTAAACTTTTTGAAATGGATAAGGACTGTCCTGCCGATAAGTTCCCTGGCTTCTTCAATATCGTCAATACCGGGAAGCTGGATCATTATCCAGTCATCACCCACTTTCTGGATATCCGGTTCACTAACACCATATGCATTGACACGTTTTTCAATTACAGCAATAACACCATCAATGGCATCCTTCCTGGCTTGGTCCATGTCTTCCTCCTCGGGAAGATCGCTGAAATCAGCTTCATAAACAAAGTGAGCTCCACCTTCCAGATCCAAGCCCAGCTTGATCTCCTCTTTGTCTATCGCTCGCCCGAATGCAGGCCAAAACAAAGTTGATAATGCAAGGGCTAAAACTACTAGTATTCCCGCTAATATGATTTTATCTCTGCGACGCATAGTTGTTGCCTAACTCCTTTCGCACATAATCCAGAGCATCTTCTTCAGTGGTTATTTCTCCGGAAGCCTGGGATTCCCGCACTGCTTCCAGTAATCTGCCTATCTCGTGACCGGGTTCCAATCCAAATTTCTCGATCAATACATGGCCATCGATAAGCTTGGGAGGTGATACCACTTTTTCCTCTTCATATCGCTTGGTAAGCATATACTGAGTCACCTCCACATGCTCCAGCCAGGCACTCATTTCCAATGTTGGCCCCCGGGTAGCGAGGTGATCAGCAAGACTGAGGAATAGCGTATCGATACCAATATCACCTGTATCTCTAAAGTAGCGGTAAATTGCCCGTCGAGTAGGTAAGTCTGGAGTATTGCTAAGATGCCCCGGACGCAGGTGTTGGTCAATTACATTGGTTACGATTTTCCTTTCCCGGTTGCTGAAGCGAAGTCTTTCCAGTATTCCATCGGCAATGGCTGCACCCTGCTGGGCATGCCCCAAAAAGCGCATCTTGCCGTTTTCGTGTATCGCCTTGGTTTGCGGTTTAGCCACATCGTGCAGCAGTGCTTCCAGCTTCAATAACGCTTTTCGCGTCAATCCGCCTCTTATCTGCTCATTGAAATGTTTCATAAGATCATCCGAGAAAGCTAAAGAATCCAAAAGATCGCCTTTCCTTGATAAGGCTACTAACAGACGTTCAACGGCGACCACAGTTTCCATCGAATGGTCAAATACGTTCCAATGGTGTTCCTTTGGCTGCTCGACTCCCTTGGATACGGAAAGCTCTGGAAAGAGGATATCCAGAAGGCCGAGATGATCCATATGCCGCAGCGTGTCCGCAGCCTTATCCGTTTCGAGAATGCGCCCCAGCTCTTCGCGGATCCTTTCCCCACTGACACTCGTGATCAGGTTGCAATCACGTTGAATGAAATCCTGGGTCTGTTCGTCAATAGAAAAATCCAATTCAGCCGCCAGACGAAATGCCCTGAGAAGTCGAACCGGATCATCGACGAAGACAGAATCGCATATTGCTCTGATTTTCTTTTCCTGCAGATCAACGAGGCCCTCCAGTGGATCAATTATAGCTAATTTATTCCATCCAGCCTTGAACTGATCCAGTTTTACAGCGATAGCATCAACAGTGAAATCGCGTTCGCCCAGGTCATCTTCAATCGAGCCTCGCATAGTGGCAAAATCCAGAAACCAGTGTCCTTCATCCTGCCCCAAAATAACCCGAGCTACCTGATGCGTTTCATCCAGTAACACCAATTTGGCCGCAAAGGCATCCGCAACCTGTCGAGCTACTTCCAGAGCATTGTTGGGTACGACGAGATCGATATCATGGTTGGTTCGTTCCAAAATCCCGTCTCTAACATAACCACCCACGATAAAGCACTCGATCTCCAAAGAATCGAGTAACGCCCCCAAGCGGACCAGAATTGCCGCAGCATCTGCCCTCACAAAAAGGCTTGTATATGTTTGCATACTGGTGATTACCATTGTCATCCCGATCAAAAACGGCCCAAAGCCACGACAGCTATAGAAAGCCGCTTGGATTAGAATATGCTTTGGAGCACCGATTTGTCAAGGTGGGGAATACCGTTAGTATAAACAATTATCAAACAGTGGACCGTAGTCTCGACGGTACGATTGATAAGAGGTGTTGAAAGCTAGCAAATGAGGGGTCACTTCCTCCCATACGTTTACTAACGGGTGATTAGCCAAGATAGCTCGATCAGTCTCCTCAACGGGTATCTGTCAGTATCGTGCCAGCATTGTCCCAGGCTTGGCCCGACGAAGGAAAGAACTGATGCTGGCCTCGACGACGTTGTTCAGCACCGTGTCAGTTTACATCTTGGACAAATGATACAAACGCAGTATTGCGCTCGAAATGATCTTTTAAGGTAGCGTAGAGTGGCTTGTAGAGATTATAGAGGTTGCGGTAAATTTCCACAGCAGCCAGGTTAGGCACCTTCGAATCGAAGGGTAAAACGAGTTTACTGCAAGCCTCTTCAACAGAATTATAGATACCGGCTCCAACACTAGCTAGAATCGCTGCACCATAAGCGGGACCCTCATCCGTGCCCACGCGGGTTACTTCGACTTCGAAAGCATCTGCGGTCATCTGATGCCAGAATTCACTACGGGCGCCACCGCCCGAAAGACACATCCGCTGAGGAGCGAGTCCGAACTCGCGTCCCAGTTCAAAGCAATCCTTCAAACTCATGGTGATACCTTCAAGAACTGCCCTCGCCATATGAGCTTTGGTATGCCTCAGCGAAAGTCCCAGAAATGCCCCCCGAGCACTGGCATCGGCATGAGGAGTTCGTTCTCCCGCGAGATAGGGAAGAAAGAGCAGTCCTTCGGACCCCGGAAGAATCGAGGATGCCTGCTCGAGAATAATATCGTAGGGATCAACTCTCCGCCTTTCGGCTTCTTCGATCTCCTGCAGGCAGAGGGTATCACGAAACCAGCGCAGGGATCCTCCTGCCGACAAGGTAACACCCATCAAATGCCATTTCCCCGGCACGGCATGGCAGAATGAGTGAAGGCGTCCCTGGGCATCCGAGACGTGCGTATCGGAATGCCAGAAGACAACCCCGCTGGTGCCCAGCACACAGGAAGCAAGCCCTTCACGAACAATCCCGTTCCCAACAGCTCCCGCAGCCTGATCCCCTCCTCCGCCGACTACAGGGGTACCTTCGTTCAATCCTAAAATCGCCGCTGCTTCTTTATTTACGTATCCTGTAATATCTATCGATTCGTAACAATCCGGAAGCCACTCCCGTGGTATCTGGAGTGCTTCCAACATCTCATCAGACCATTTTCGATTGGCGACATCGAAGAGAAGTGTTCCCGATGCGTCTGAAACATCTGTCGCGAAAACACCCGTCAACTTGTACCGGATGTAGTCTTTGGTAAGCAGTACTTTATGAACGTGCGAGTATACTTCCGGTTCATTTTGACGCAACCAGAGTATTTTGGGGGCGGTGAAACCGGCAAGGGCTCTGTTTGAAGTATGTGATATCAACTGGTCAAACCCGACGGTATCGACGGTTTCCTTACATTGTAGTTCGGTGCGCTGGTCACACCACAAAATTGCCGGGCGAAGTACTTCTCCATCGCTATCCAAAAAAACAGAACTGTGCATCTGACCCGAAAGCCCAATTGCATCAACTTCCACGTTTCCGCCATGAGCTATGCATGTTTTTTCCAGGCATGATTGAATGGCGGAAACAGTAGCCTGCCACCAGTCATAGGGATTCTGCTCGGCCCAGTTTGGTTTCGGAGTGAGTATCGGATACTCCACGGTTTCTGTCGCACCAATATTGCCAGCTTCGGATAGCAGTAGTATCTTCACTCCCGTAGTACCGATATCGATTCCCAGAACGTATTTCATTGTTCATTCCTTATCCGGACAGACCGGAATATTAAACCGCTCTGTAGGGGCGACTGGTCCAGTCGCCCCTACTATTCCGCCGGCTCGTACCAGATAGCCGAAGTCACGGCCCGCTCCTGAATGGTTTTGGCCCACTGGTCATCTGAGCAACTGGCTGGCAGGTCTACCCCGGATACTGCGATTTTATTGCAGTCGTATTGCCTCCAGCTACAACCGGGATTCTCGATAACTCGAGCGTAATAGAAAGCTGGCACCTCAGGATTGAACTCGGGATCTGTCCAGACAGTACACAATTCCTCCTGTCCACTGCCGATCCTCTCACACTTATCCAGATTGACACTGGCCCCGTTGTCCGGGTCTCCAGCAACAACGAAGACTTTCTCCCGCTCATTGCCATTATCATCGATCCATCCCTTGATTATCTGAATCTGTTGCAGATCGGCTCCGGGGTGATCATCCGTCCCCGGGTCCTTCTGTGCTACAACCGCGAATGTCGGCGCATTTACAGCATCGGGACGTGACGGTAGATCCCCTCCCATCGGAACACCGTTTTCATATCCCAGCTTCACAAAATCCGGACTGCTGCATATATCAGCAGGGAAGTCCCATCCGCCGAAGAGACGGACGGAAAGGCGGGTACCGGTCGTGGCGTATACCTCGCGCCGCTTGAGAGCATCGAAAATGGCATCGCGGGTGTTCTCCTCCGCCCACACGGCGGTCAATCCACCGGGATTGAACTTAACGGGGATATTATCATCCATTTCCATAAGTCGAACAGTTAGTGGTATGACTAAAGACCCGATGTACTCTTCCACCTGTCCGGGATTGCCATAATGAGAATCGGTACTGCCGATTACCCCGACTTTGAGGGGATTCACACCAATCCTGAATTCTTCTCCCAACCCGCGCTTAAGTACGTTTCGTATGAAATCATAACGTGAGACGCATCCATCATAGTTCATGCCGCCTTCGCCCGGCACTCCATCACAAGTGGGAGCATCTTTTTCGCGTACTTTGCCGCAGTCACAAAACGGGTCATACTCAATTCCGGAAAAGCCATTCCTGCACTCCATCCATCCCTTCTGTTGATATATCTCAACCAGTGGTTCCAGCCTGGCTCTCAGCTCAGACGCCTTCTGCTGTTCGGCAATGCCCGGTTTGTCCAGATATTCAAGGGTGAACTTCCTTCCGTTGCTGAGGTTCGAATTGTGCGGGATTGATATGCAATCGCAATCATTATCGGCATCAAGGCATTCCTCTTTCAGGACAGCCCAGAGTCCTTCAGCGGTAGCGATCTCATATACAGAGAGGGGCTCCCGGGTAACATCCGAGTTGCGAAAGATGATGTTGCGGTTCATGTCGGTATTCCTTGGGGCAAGGCTGAACTCATAGGCGGCGAAAGCGGTAAAGGAGCATTCCTCGCACGCTTGCTCGGCTGATTCGACCATCCCCTTCCATACCTCAGCGGCTTTCTCCCGGCAATCGATTCCCGGTTGAGCGCATATCTGGTCGAATCGCTCTGGCAGTTCTCCAAAATCTATTTCCTGTTTTTCAGCGGCCCATCCATATATAGTATCGGAAGGGAAGTCCGTGCGGTAATCCTGGCAAAACTGTGTATCGTATGCCGGGTTCCCAGGATTGGTACATAGTTGCGTTTCGGCGAGTAATTCTCCATGATCCGTCACAGCGGCGAAGTCGAGGGGTCGGGTCAGTTGCATAATCATGCCATTACTTCCATCCCCTTCACAATTCCCCCGGCATAGTTCTCCGCCTTTTGCGAACCGATAGGCATCATCCGGATCTGTCCGGGTGCCCAGCGGATAGGCATCCCATGAGAGCCCCGTATGCAAATGCAGTTCCCCGAAGTATACGTTTTTGAGGTAACTGAAATCCGGGCAGTGTTGCGCAGGATCAATCGAAATAGTGGTCTCGGTCACGTCTTTTTCCGATGATCCATCACCGCCACACGCATTCAGAAATAATATTGCACCGATCACAGAGATTAGAATTGTTGCAATGAATTTACCCATGATGTTTATCGCCACTCCACCTCTCATGTAGCGCGATCCTTCAGGAACGCTTCGGTCGAGGCTAAAGCCTCGTGCTACTTTGAACTAACCGCGAACCACAAAACGCGCTCTCAGTGCATCCCGGTCCAGAGAATGTGTTCCCACACACACCTCATATTCCAATGGCTCTACGATAAAGTCTGCCTGTTTTTCATCATAATAAGCGATTTGCATTATCGGCACATCGAAGGTGACTATCCGGGTTTCACCGGATGGGAGCGCGATTTTTGAAAACGCTTTCAATTCCTTTGGCGCCCGTTCAACCGCCGAACCGATGGCCGAGATATAAAGCTGAACAATTTCTTCACCATTATAGTTCCCTGTATTGGAAACGTCGAGACTGATCCTCAAAGTATCCGATGGGCTGAGCCGGTCCTGCTCGAGTGAGAGATTGGCATAGCTGAAAGTGGTGTAACTGAGGCCAAAGCCGAACGGGAAGGCCGGTGCGTTGCCATCACGTTCCAGCTTTCGATAGCCGTGCCACAGGTCATACTCAATTTGGGTGGCGTTTTTATCAAAAAACGGCAGATGCTTGGCATCTTTGGGTATTACAAATGGCAGCTTGCCACTTGGGTTTACCTTCCCCAAGAGGATATCGGCCAGTGCATGACCGCCTTCCATACCGGGATACCAGCTCATAAGGATAGCCGGCACGTGTTCACGCCAGTATTCCATGATGATTGAGCTGCCGCCCATGACGGTAACGATAGTATTGGGATTTGCAGAAGCGACCGCTTTAACCAAGGCTTCGTCTTGAGAACGTAGAGTGAGAGAATCACGGTCTCCACCTTGAGAAAAAGCCTGTGACTTCCCCTTTTTCATATTCTGAAACACAAGCTTTAGGACGGCGGGAATATCCTTAATAGAAGGTCTTGGGAAAAAAGACATGACGGCTTTTTGTGTATCTGGAGATACGAATTCCCCTTCGTCTTCATGAGTATAACCAGCCACCAAAACCACGGCATCGGCGTTTTGGGCAACCGCTTTAGCCTGGTTGAGGTCACTGCCATCTTCATATAGCACGTCCGCAGTGTCTTTCAGAGCTTCCTGAATTCCTTCCAGCAATGTTACCACGTAGTGAGGATGGGTATTGCTCGATCCGCCATCACCGGTATTCGGGATATTTGCCAGCCGGCCGATCACCGCCAGTTTTTTAACTTGCTGAAGCGGGAGTAAATTCCCTTCGTTTTGCAGTAGAACCATGGATTTCTGTGCCGCTTCCCGGGCCAGCGCCAGGTGACTTTCACACCCAACCAGAGCTGAATTGTATGACTTGTCTGAAACCAGAAGAAGCTGCTGGCGGAGCAACCGTAATACCGCATTATCGATTTGTTCCAGAGGGACTGTTCCTTCATTAACAAGTTTTTTCAGGCGTTTGTGATACAGCATCGGGAAAGGCATTTCCAGATCCTGCCCCGCCAGGGCCGCTTTCCGGGCACTTCGCATCCCGAAGATGAAATCGGTGAGCACATAACCTTTGTATCCCCACTGCTTTTTGAGAATGTCAGTCAGGAGCATCTTATTCTGTCCACACCATTCACCATTAACGCTATTGTATGCGCTCATCACCGCGGCCACACCTTCATCAACAACCCGTTTGAAGTGAGGGAGATAAATTTCGTGCAACGCCCTCGGACTGACGGTGACATCAAGCTTAAAGCGGGCATTTTCCATAGAGTTAAGAGCATAGTGTTTTACGCAAGCCATGGCATGCCGCTGGACACCCCGGGTAAGCGCGGCGCCCATCTCGCCGAGATGGTATGGGTCTTCGCCGTAGGTCTCCTGAGCCCGTCCCCAGGCTGGATGGCGGAGCAGATTGATACAAACACCACCGTATAGGTTCCCTCCGAATGAGCGCAACTCCGAACCCATTGCCTCACCGACACGTTCCTCCAGGTTAATATCCCATGATGCTCCCCGGGCCATTGTCACAGGGAAAGTAGTCGCACCTTCCAGTACAATGCCTCGGGGCCCATCGGAAAAACGAATACCGGCTATACCCAGCCGAGGAATTGCGCCTGCATTCCATGTATGATAAGCGTAGCCCCCGCTAACCATATCTGCCACACCGGCCCAGAACGGCATATCGCCATACATCATCCGGCATTTTTCATCCAGTGTAAGCTGAGCTATCAATTCGTGTGCTCTGGCATCAATCTGTTCATTAATTTGAGTCATATAAGGGATAGCCCTCCTGAAGGAATTGTTACCTGTTTGAGTTAATGTTTTTTCATATTGATGTCATTCTTATGAAGCTCTTCAGATACCAGAAGGATAATCCGGATTCCAGATTGTGCGGGAAAATTCCTGATTCCTGATCCCTGCCCCCCGATCACGGTTCGGTCAGAATGGGATAGTAGTCAGGATCATTCCGCACCAGGTCTTGCTCCTGGGCACTCGCTTCCTGAACGCAGAGGTCAGTCAGCATGTAGCGTTTGGTTGGGCCAAAATTATAGTCACCCCGATAACCCCAGGAATAACTCCATGATTGTGCTGTTTCGTAGATTGCCTCCGAGTTGAAGCCCTCAGGACCGGTGTTTTCCACTGTCTTTGCAAAGAGGTCGAACAAGCTCCGATTGTTAGTGGACGAGCCATACCCAGCTTGTTTAGCTATTTCGTCTAGTTCACCCGGATGATACTCGTTTATTAGCATCTTATTGAATTCGACTTCATTCACATCTTCAGTCCACCATGCCCCAGTGAAGATGAATAACATCCCATCTATCAAAGGCCAGGCTCCCGCCTTACCAATCTGTTCAAAGAACCCGGTATGCGGGGCTCCCCCAATGAATCTGGCCTCACTACCTGTATTTCGAATATCCTCAGCAAAACCCTGCATCAGTATCGGTGGAAAAATATAATCGCATTCTTTTAGGAGTATGGCTTCATTGGACCAGTTAAAGGTGAAGTTCGTCAGATAGCTACCTGCTAATTCGAATTGATCGGGATGAACCTCGATATAATGTTCCATCGCCTCCAGAAAACCGATGGCATATGGTTCTGCCCAGGCAGCCACCCCGATCCTTGCCGGGCCATTCTTCTCGTAGTCCCAGTCATATTCGGCAATCCACGAAAGCAATGTATAGGCTTCATACTGTGGAATAGAGCCCAAGCAGAATACATATCCTGGGGGCTCTATGGCTTCCAGTTCGCCAACCTGGGAAAAAAGTGCCATCTTATCATCATTCACCCTCGGTTTAAGGGTCAATGCCACACCCGGAGCGCATGTCGTTATCAGATCAGCTCCTTTTTGCTGCAGCCACTCATAACCGGGAATAGTTCTGGCCGGATTCATCTCCCCATCCCAGTGGATTACCTCAAACTCTACACCGGGGATTAAACCATGATCGTTGTAGTACGAGGCAATATCGTCCAGGGCCAAATTGACCAGCTCCATTCCATTGGCTCCCGGTCCGGTCAGATCGGTGATATTACCTATTGTTATTGTTATTGTTTCATCGGAGGAGGCAGGAGAATCGCCATCACCTCCACAGCCAGTCAGTACTAACATCAATAGGATTGTTACTATGATAATTACATTTGTTACTCGCATTAAATCCCCCTATTGTAATTACAGTATTATTTGAACATCTTTGCTTACATACGATTGGAACGTGCGATCTCACCCAACCATCGAGCACTAGGCTTAATGATACGTTTTTGATTTGCCCGATCGATTTCAACAAGGCCAAACTTTGGTTCATAACCAAGCATCCACTCGAAATTATCAAAGGCCGACCACGCATAATAGCCGCGAATATCTAATCCATCATTCAAACAATTAGCAACACCGGCAAGCGCCCGCCGATAGTATTCCACGCGGCGAGTATCATCGGTAGCGGCCACCCCGTTTTCGGTAACGATCAGTGGTACATTTGCTATCCGGCTGGCATAACGCAGCGCCTCTTCCATCGCTTCCGGCCAAAACTCGAATCCCATTTGAGTCAGTTCCACACCCTGCTCCGGTTCCAGTTTACCCTCGGGGCTAAAGCGTACTCGGCTATATGACTGAACTCCCAGGAAATCATCTTCCCGTGCAGCCTGAAGGTACACATCCTGCATTTCCAGGCGAAACTGATCTCGAACAACCTCTCCACCATCAACATACTGCAGGTCATCTATGGAAAGTGTCATTCCAACCGGCAAATCAGGTCTTACCGCCTTTATTGCTGCTGCCGCCTGTTTGTGTGCTTCCAAAACGATATCACGCCCTTTCTCTGAAGGCGTAAACATGAAGGTATTCAGTTTGCCCGAAGGAGATATTCCGAGGAAAGGTTTTGCTACTTGCATAAAACCGAGTTCCTGAAGATCAATTCCCCAAAGATGTATCTGGTTTATAACCACTGGAATATTCGCTTCATTGATAGTACAAGCTCTATCGATGAGATCCCCGAGTTGACTGGTAACTCGGGAACAATATCGGGCGAACTTTTCAGCAGTCTCTTCATTCTCCCAACCGCCTTTGGCAATCAGCCAGCGGGGTGATGTGAAGTGATGAAACGTTACCATCGGTTTGAGGTTGTGCTCGTGACATACCATTAGCATTCGTCGATAGTGATTTATGGCGGCATCGGAAAAATAACCTTCTTCTGGTTCGATTCTGGCCCATTCGATGGAAAACCGATAACTGTTGAAGCCCAATTCTGCCAGAAGAGCGATATCTTCAGGATAACGATGATAATGGTCAATTGTATCGCCTGAAGGTTCCGCGAATAGCGTCTCAGGCATACGCTCAAGAAGCCAGAAATCACTGTTGATGTTATTCCCTTCAACCTGATGTGCAGCCGTTGCGGTGCCCCACAGAAAATCCTTTGGAAACGCTATTTGCATGTTGACTCCTTGCTATGCACTGTGATTCAGTGCATTTCGTTCCACTTTCTGGTTTCATCGAGCATGGCATAGTAATTTTCCACATTCACAAAGTTAGGCAAAGAGTTACCCGATCCCATGCAGAAACCGCCACCCGGTGCACAGACTTCGAGAATTTCCCTCGTCCTGGTTCTTACCTGATCTGGTGTTCCTCGGGAGAGCAAATCCACATCAACTCCGCCCAGGATGGCAATCCGGTCGCCATACTTTCGATAGACTTCCTCAACCGGCTCGATATTGTCCTGAAAGCTATGACGGGCGTCAATGCCTACTGTTTCAATCAAATCCTCCATAATGGCATCCACCTGTCCGCAGCAATGGAAGATGAAAGGTTTTCCATGTTTGTGGCAGGCATCGGCAATGCGTTTTTGCTTGGGGAAAACCCATTCCCGCATGAATTTAGGTGATACCATCGTCGAATTTGTATGGCCAAGGTCATCAGCGTAAAAGATAGCCCCGCAGGCCGGGTGGGCGGCAGCCCTGTCCACGGCGGTTTCTGCAAGAACAGTCAGTTTTTCCAGGATATCTCCCAGTAGTTCCGGTTCGTCAATGCTCTGATACGCCATTTGCTCGAAGCCCATAAGTAGACGAAGGTCTTCAAAAATCCCCATCACAAAGCATGAGACCTTCATTTCAGTCGGTATCATACCTGGCAATACATCCAAGGCCACAAGATTAATCGAATCAGTTGACGGCCAGGTATAGGCATTGTAGTCTTCACGGCTCATAATGATACCCTGATGCTCTTCCTGCCAGTTTCGAACCGTTTCTTCATAATTCGGATCATTCTTACGATTTGCACTGGTACGCTTTATTGGCACGATTGCATTGGCGGTCACATAATCATAACCAACCATCTTTGAAAAATTGACACTAAGATCCATAAATCGCATACCGATTAACATGGTCTCTTCGTCTATTTCGCCAAGCAAACCTTCCTGATTCATAGTTTTTAATTTGTTGTAATCCGAAGGCGGGAAGTCGATACCAGTAACTTCCGACATAACCTCTGCATCTGCGGATAATTCGATGATAGGTACAGGTCCATCTGTAGTCTCCCGCATAATGACTTTTCGAAGATGTTCGAAGTCTACCCCCTGTTTAAACGGTTTTTGAATTTTCATTTACCACTCCCGAACCCTTTTTAGAAAATAAAGCCAGTTATCGTAAGGTACGTCCGGTGGAACCACATGGTCAATTGCGGGGATGTACCCGTTTCGTTCCAGCATGACAGGTAGTTTCGCTTCAAGTTCGGCATCAATATCCGCTGTACTTCCGGCAAGCGATCTTTTATCCAATCCTCCGTGAATGACCAGTTTTGGGTATGATTTCCTGACTTCACGTATATCCATCCCAGCCTGAACTTCAAAGGGTTCCATATAGTTTATGTCGTTATCTGTGAATAGAGGGAGCAGAAGTTCACAGTTCCCGTCTGTATCTACCCCAAGACCAGCAACTCCTTGTTCAAGGGCACGGTTGCAGACCCGTTGATAGTAAGGCTGGATGTATTCGCCGAACATTTTGGGAGACAGCATTGGGCCGTTCTTGTAGCACATATCTTCCCAGAAGTGAACCATGTCGATTTCACCATGAGTACGGCACCGATCAATGATACCGATCATAAGCGCCTCCCAGGCCGCGCTCATAGCATGAATCAACTCAGGATCCAGCACATATGCCATCATAAGGTTCTCGAAACCCATGAGATGGCGGTGAAAACCGAAACATCCCGGGCAGTATGCAAAAAGCGGGACCTCATTTTCACGAGCAGCATCAAAAGCAAATGACCATTCATCTACACGGGCATGGTTATTGGGGTCAAGGCGCGGCATTAGTTCTTTGAAGTCATCCATTGTCTTTACCACAAATGATACAAAATGAGGTATGGACATACTGCCATCGGAAAAACGCTCAATGGTACTTCCCGCAGGAGTCTGGACTAACTGGCGGCGGCCGTCGTCTTGAAGGACCTTCTCTTCAAAGGCAGGGTGGAATCCGGGATGAATATGAGACCCAAAGAAAGTGGGAGCTAGTTTATCCATCCCATACCAATTTACATGATTTTTTGAATCGTCCGGTGGCTCCCAGCCATCTTCTTTCCATCGGTCATACGTATCGTCATCAATGCCTATAGTCTCATTACGAATCGGCCTGTCAACTTCTTCAAACAGTAGTGTGGCTAAGAACCGTTCACGATCTGTCATCGATTTTGTCATGATCACCTTTTCGATTCATTGTGTTGATTTACCAGCAACCCCAACCTTTTTCCTGGAAACTATTTGGCTACAACGTCTCTGGCAAAATTTCTGCCTGAGGTTGAATCAAATCCGTAGAAGTCAGCACCGATTTCATCGCAAAACTGTTGATTAACCGGGGCACCACCAATCATGATTTTGATATCCAGACCAGCTGCATTTATGGCTTCTACTGTATCTTTCATAGCTGTCATTGTAGTGGTGAGAAGAGCAGAAAGCCCAACCACGATGGGCCGACTTTCTTTTATTGCATCTACAAATTTTACAGGTGCAACATCTATCCCAAGATCAATCACTTCAAAACCAGCACCTTCAAGTGCCATGACCACCAGATTCTTTCCAATATCATGCAAATCACCCTTAACGGTTCCAATCACAACTTTTCCTACCGGCTCAATACCGCTTCCAACCATCAGGGGTTTTAAGACCTCAACGCCTTGCTGCATGGCTCTTGCTGCTACCAGCATCTCCGGTATAAAATATTCACCTTCCTGAAATAGATCTCCAACAACGTCCATTGCAGGAATTAAGGCTTCACTCATGATTACATCAGGCGCCAGGCCCTCTTGAAGAAGTATGTTTACACGCTCTGCGGTTTCACTGGCCTTTCCTGTTTTAACAAATTCTCTAAGTTGTTCCATATATTTCCCCTTTATCTGTTTATTAACCTGCAACCATATGCTACCCACACAAACCGATCATGTAAAAATAAGTGTAGAGTCATAGTATCATCAACCTGAATGAATATGTTGCGTGAAGATTGCGTATATAATGCGTATATGATATACGAATTATTCGAATGACATGAGATAAGATCTGAGGTTAGTTTTCTTACTTTTGAGCCCGAGTTTCTTCCTGATATGGTATCTGTGGGTATCAATTGTTCTGGGGGACATGTTCAGAAGGTCTGCGATCTCTTTTGCAGTTTTCCCCTGTTTTACCAGATTTGCTACTTCAACTTCAGTATGAGTCAACTTCAAATACTGCGTTGACAATGATCGTACAAATGGCGAGACGATATCATCTAAATTGGATTTAAGCATATCCAGAGACGATTTTTGAGTTTCATCCAGTTTGGTCTTTTTCAACCAGTCGATATAAGGTGAAACCAGATCCTTTACGTTGAATTGGATTTTCTCTTCGATCTCTTTTAAATCCTCTTCCCTTTTTCTGAGTAATACCCGTAACGCCGTATTTGCCTCTTCAAGACTGGCCGTGCGCTCCTTAACTTTTGATTCCAGTTGTTCTTTTACCTTTCGCAAATTCTCTTCTGCCTGTTTCTCTTTGGTGATATCCCGTATGGTGCCGACGATTGCCATTGGGTTGCCATTATCATCGCATACCAGCGAACGCGTATCACTTACCCACCGGTACCCAGTCTCTTTCAGCTTCAGACGAAATTCGACACTGGAAGATATGTCTTCGGACTCAGCTACTACATTGAAGCCCTCACTTAATTGGTCTTTGTCATCCGGATGAATAAATTCGAGAATTTGGACAAATCCAAGTTCCTTCATCTTTTCCGGATCGTACCCAAGGAGCCGAGCTGACGGACTCACATAGTCGAAACGATCTGTCTTCACATTCAACCGGTATATGAGATCAACAGAATTTTCGAGGATCCCGCGGAATATCTCTTCGCTGTCCCGTTGCGATTCCTCAGATTTCCGGGCGATTACTTCTAAATCTCTTATCTTCTGTTCAAGTTCCGCATAAGAAGGTTTGTTATCCATTGGAATGTCACCTGAGAAAAAAATTAAGCATTCCCCGGTTGGCTATTGTATATTCATTTCCCTTTTACTGCCGCATGCTTTCCTGCTTGCCTGCCAGAAAATATGCAGTGTGCTATCGCCAGACCGCTCACATACCCTCTGGATGGTATGCCGGCAGCAGTTCTCCCAATCGCGTAGAGTCCGTTAATGATGGAGCCATCTTTGCGTTTCACCTCTGATGATTCCTCATCGATAACTAGTCCACCAAGTGTAATGGTGGCACAGGGAAAGGTTTTGTTGCCTAAAGCGCAGTCAATAGCATAATAGGGTGAGGTGATGAGTGGTTGAACGTGATGGGCAGCCTTGCCCATGGCATCAATACTCCCATTTTGTGCAGCCTGGTTATACTCATTGATTGTGTCCTGAAGACCGTCTGTTGAGATTCGGCACTTTCGGGCGAGTTTTTCGATGGAATTGGCCTTCTTCCTGTTGAAATACAAATTCCCCAGCGCGGTCATGGTCTGGAACCACCTGGCTTTCCCCCATCCGGTATCGTTCCTAACCAACTTCCAAATATTGGAATCGATTATCAACCATGCCTTACCGTTATGGTTTTCCACCATGGACTCACCCATTTGAGCCCCATAGTATTGCTCATTGCATACCCGCTTTCCCTGCTGGTCTACGAGTACACCTTTTACAAAAGTTTCTGGCGGTGTGATGAAACGCCAGGCCGAAATACGTTGCATGTGATCTGTGGCCCCTCCCACCTCTTCCCCTATCGCGATACCACTACCATCATCGCCCAGCGTTCCAAGAGGTGGTCCGGCAATGTAGGCTGGAGCAATCTTTTTCACCATCTGTCTATTGAAGACAAATCCACCAGCAGCAAGAATAACTCCTTTACGAGCACGTACCTGCTTGGTACGACCTCTCAACTCCAGCAGATTGAAAACCGAAGTGAGGACGCGATTGAGCATAGGAAAGCTGATGCAAACATAGCGCATTTTATAATAGATGTAGCTGAGGAGTCTGTGAAGCGAATAGAAAATACTATATTTCGGGATGGAAGAGAACTCTAATCCAATAACATTGCCATTTTCATCGGCGATCAGGCGTTTTGCCTTGCTTCGCAACTTGACTTGTACTGCTCTCTTTTTGACAGATTCTTTCAGCTTACCAAAGAGGACGTTGCCCGGCATTCCTTTACCCTCGGGCCGATGGCCTCTGGGCACTGGCGAGGCATCAGTGTTGTACGGAGGGAACGATTCGTTTCCGGAATAATAGAGATAGTATTCGTCAGGCGGATAACACGTCTTATAGGGACATACCGCTGAGTTGAAACGAACACCTTGTGCTTCCAGCCAGATAATACTTTCTGGACTCTGCTCACAGAAATCTTTTAAAGTTTCATCTTTTACCGCGTTCCGGACTTCCATTTTCAAGTAGTTGAACATGTTTTCGGGCGTGTCATCATATCCTGCTTCTTTCTGATGAGAAGTGCCTCCGCCTGCATAAACGATCCCCCCACTGGCCTTAGTCGCACCACCACCGCTGAAGCGTTCAACAACCAGTACACTTGATCCATTATCAGCCGCCTCGATAGCTGCACAGGCGCCAGCACCACCAAATCCCACCACAATCACATCTACTTCGTCATCCCAGACTACATTCCTTGAATTGTGTACTTTGTCTGTCATTTATCCTCCAATTACTCTTCAATCGTTGATTATTCTTTCAACCCTGAAGACACCAATGTTTAACAAGAAGAATACCCACATCAACTTCAAAGGTCAATACTCCAATGTGGGCATCAGTTCCACAAAAACAGTCTTTACCCATTTGAGAAAACGGGCTTAGGCTGAAAGCATTCTCAAATGGTTACTTCACATGATCTCAACACCGCCACCAACGAAAGAGTGAATATGCTAAACACAGAGCATTTCAAGTCAACTGTTGCAAAACATTCTCACAACGAATATAATTCAAGCCAAACCGAAATGATCTCAAATCTTTTGCGATTATCATGGAGGTCACTTAAAGAATTCTATTCTGTGGCCAGTGAACTATGACAGATAGCGAACGGAAAGACTACTACGAGATCCTTGGCATTGAGCCTCATACTAATATTAAACTCGTTAAGAACGCGTATCTTCAGCTAATGCACAAACTCCGTGAAGAAGGCGACGAAAGTCCGGAAGCACAAGAAAAAATAAAATTAATTGAAGAAGCTCATGAAGTTCTAACAGATCCCCAGAAACGCCTTGAGTACGAATCCCTAGGACAAATTTACACTTCAGGAACTGATGACGAATTCGGCACAGAGAGTCCTGCTGGAGAGCCAACATCTCGATCAACTTCCCTGCGACCAAGACGAACCCTATCTCGAGGTGCCAGAACACCCACACCGCAAGGCATCGGTGCAAAAATATGGATACCTATTGGTATCATCATCTTGATCGCTGCCGGTGCAGCCGCAGTGTACTTTCTGGATCCTTTTGAGAAGGATGAAGTTGAACCAGAACCCGTTCTTGAGCTGCCAACCCCCATCGTCACTGTGGCCGAGCCAACTCCCCCTGACGCAGACTCGTTTTTTGAGACTGGAAAGGAATTGCTGGCTCAAGGATACCACAGTGAGGCTATCGACGAGTTTAACCAGGCCATAACGCTTGGGATAGATGATAAGGATATATATGTTTATCGAGGTGATGCCTACTTCGGAGATGAGCAATATGATCTCGCCATAGCAGACTACTCGGCCTTACTGGATCTCGATTCTGAGTCCCCTGAGATTTGGAAAAAGCGGGGAATCGCCTATGCCAAAATCGGCCAATACAAGTTATTACTCCGGCAATTAAATAGTATCAGTTGGTAGCATAGGCAATCTTGGGA
>CAZWIP010000015.1:0-29059 GCA_964634125.1 uncultured Dehalococcoidia bacterium | reverse complement strand
TGTAATATATTTTCGATGTTTTGTCTAGTATTTAATTGCCGGGTTAATAACATTGATTGAATATCAATGACAGAGAGATAGCAGTTTAGTTGTATTATGTATAAAGAGACTGCTATTGGGCCTGATAATATGCTCATCACATTCAATTGTCAAGACTGTTTTACTGTTTTGACCATCTTGTGACACTTGTCATCAATTTACCTTACATGCTATAATAACGCGCGTTCCAATAAAAGAAGCGCATGACCAACAGAGAGGGGTAATTTGCGGAATTACGAATTGACTGTCATTATTGATCCCGAAATCGCTGAAGAGGATGTACCTCAAGCGATGGACAAACTTAATGCACTGATTGCCAAAAGCGGTGGTGACATTACCGAGACAAACCATTGGGGAAGACGAAAATTGAGCTATCCCATTGGGCGCCATGGGGAAGGTAACTATGTGATGATGAAACTGGGATTCGAGCCAGAAAGGACTTCAGACTTCGAGACCAGTTTGAATATCGCAGAAGAATACCTCCGCCATTTGCTGTTGAGAGTAGACGAATAGTATCGTAGAAAAGGGGGCTTGAATGGCTTGGCTAAACAAGATCATGGTCATTGGCAATGTGGGTACTGACCCAGAGATGCGTTTTACCCCTAACGGAAAACCGGTAACGTCTTTCCCGCTGGCTACTAACCGATTCTTCACCACTTCAGATGGAGAACGGAAAAGAGAGACTGAGTGGTTCGATGTTGTTACATGGGACAGGCAAGCTGAAAGCTGCAATCAGTTCCTAACAAAAGGACAACGCGTTTATGTCGAAGGAAGATTGAGAACCCGAACTTGGGATGCCCAGGATGGCCAAAGACGGTTCAGAGTGGAAATCAATGCTAATAGAGTGATATTCCTTGATCGACGGCCAGCACCGGGCGAACTTCCTGAAGGGGAAGCCCCCGAATTCGATGAATACATGGGATCAGTCGCACCAGACGAACTCCCTTTTGAGTAAAGTCCCCATATAGGGGACAATCCCTAAACTACGGAGCAAATGTGAGAAATAGAGTAGGCCCCAAAAGAGAAAAAAGAAGGTATGTCCCAAAGCGTAAGGTCTGTCCGTTCTGCGTAGACAGGTCTCGCAAGATAGACTACAAAGAAGTCGATGCGTTGCGGCGCTTCGTCTCCGATCGTGGGAAGATAGAGCCACGGCACAGAACCGGTGTCTGCGCCAAGCATCAGCGATTACTCAGTACCACCCTGAAGCGAGCCCGGTATCTGGCTCTGCTGCCTTATACAGTAGAGCACGTTCGTTGGAGCGGTGGCTTTGCACGAAGGGACCACAGGTCTGCTTAGCTAACTCCCCTCGATTCCAAGCAGCCGTCACTTAGGTATTTTCCCAAGTTTATTTAGATTGGTGGTTCATCTATGGCCAAGAAAAAAGAACATACAGAATGGCTGATCACCAAAGGTCGGCTTTCTCGGCACCAGAGAGAGCAAAAGCGACGGCGGCTGATCATCATTATCGGCAGCGCGATTATTGCTATAGTCTTGATAATCGTAGCCATTGGAATCTACCAGGATTTCGATAAAGACCGTAAACCTTATCAACAGAAAATCCTCAAAGTAAACGATGTCTCTTTCGATATGGATTACTATATCGAGATGTTACGGGTTTACGGGATTGGTTTCCAGCAGGACCCAACCCAACGATATTCCGCCGGAGCAATGGTCCTGGAGAATATCAAAGGTCTCGAAATAGGTAGACAACTGGCATCAATGCTCTCAATAACTGTCACGGAAGAAGAAATAGACGCAGAAATACTCAAGCGCTTTTCACCCCCTGAGCAACCAGCCGATGAGGGGGAAAATGACAACACTGAAGCAGCGCCTGAAACTGAAGATTACCAGTACTTCGAGAGATGGCTCGACCAGACGGGAGCATTGGAAAAATACTACCGAAATCGAATTTCCGCCGAGATCCTGGGACCTAAAATCATCGATCATGTTCGTGAAATAATCGATGTTCCAGAGGAGATGGAACAGGTACACCTCTTTGGAATCCTCTTCGAAACTGCAATTGAAACTGGGACACCCACTGCTACAACAACACCTGTAACAACCGGGACTGATTCTGCTTCTTCGACCGTTTTGACTCTGGATGAGAATGAGATTCGTGATGCCATCGCAACACGGTTAGAAGAGGGTGAGGATTTTGCTACTTTGTTTGAGGAATACTCAGTTACCATTGCAGGCTCAGAAGATGGCGATCTGGGCTGGGGACCCCGTGAAATCGTCACCCAGTACTATGGTGAAGTGGTAACAGGCGTTGCATTCGGGATTGATCTTGGCATCTTAAGTACGCCAATCCCTCTAACCCCGTTCGAGGGAGAAACCAAATACTATGTGATCATGATCACTGAACGAGAGGATTCCAGACCTCTAGACGATGATATCCAGACACTTGTGGAACAAAACGCTATCGCCGAATGGTACAATGAGCAAACCAGTAACCTTGAAATCGATGACTATCAGGATGACCCTGCAGATGACAAGGATATTGTCTTGGAATATGATGATATTAGCTGGGCCATACAAGAGGCTCTGGATTACTGACCTTATTACATTTAGGAAGTGACCGGGGTGAAAAATAGCGTCAATATTGGCTTGATTGGACTAGGAACGATAGGGGGTGGGGTAGCCAGGATCCTCAACGAAAAAGCGGATTCCATCACCAAACAAGTTGGTACTCCCCTGATTCTTCGCAGTGTTGCTGACCTTGATGAAACCAGAAAAGAATCACTGCCGGAGCCAAGTGTATTCACTACCGATACTCAGAGCATTTTCGACGACCCTGACATTGATATCGTAATTGAGCTCATTGGTGGCGAAACTCCTGCAAAGAACTTCATCCAGGAAGCTATTCAGCGAGGCAAGCATGTTGTCACTGCCAATAAGGAAGTGCTTGCTAAACATGGACCGGAACTATTATCCCTGGCTGATAAACACAAAGTTGGCCTTTTCTATGAAGCCAGCGTCGGAGGCGGTATCCCACTGATTGCCCCGCTCAAAAGAAATCTCCAGGTCAATAACATCTCATCGATTCACACCATCATCAACGGAACTACCAACTACATCCTGACCAGGATGGAGAAAGAAGGGTTGGAGTTTTCCGCTGCACTCAAAGAAGCTCAGGATTTGGGTTATGCTGAAGCGAACCCCACTAGCGATATTGAAGGATTCGATGCCGCCTATAAGATAGCTATTCTGGCAACTATTGCCTTTCACACCGATATTCGCCCTGAGGATGTTTTCCACGAAGGCATCTCCAGAATGGCATCTCAGGATTTTCAATATGCCAGGGAGTTGGGATACGCTATTAAACTCCTGGCCATTACCAAGAAAGAAGGACCATCCATTCAAGTACGGGTCCATCCTGTCTTCATCCCTGATGATATGCTTCTAGCCAAAGTGGACGGTGTATTCAATGCCGTTCAGATTGAAGGGGACCTAACAGGCAGAGTGATTTTCTACGGTCGCGGTGCCGGTTCAGAACCCACTGCCAATGTGGTTGTAGCGGATGCCATTCACATCGCACGTAGTATCAATGCTGGCACCGTATTGCAACCCGAATTACTCATTGATACACCCAAACAAATCACACCAATATCAGAAATAGAAACCCGCTATTACATGCGAATGACTATCGCTGACATGGCCGGAGTATTGGCCCAGATCACCAGAGTGCTGGGAGAAAACCAGATCAGTATCTCTTCAGCAATCCAGAAAGAAGCCGATCCAAAATCACAAACAGCTGAGATTGTTATTATGACTCACCCTGCACAAGAGAAAGCCATGCAGCAAGCACTCGATCAAATGGACAAGCTGGAAGCAGTCAAGGAAATCAGCAATCTTGTCCGCGTCGAGGATTGATCGTATTGACAGTCAATATCTTATTATGTAAAGTGTTATTCTGATGGACCAGGATAAAATCAAAGACGCTATTACTTCTATCATCGAAGCTATCGGTGATGACCCAAACCGAGAAGGTCTCGTGGATACGCCAAGGCGCATCGCAGAGATGTATGCAGACATCTTCAGGGGAATGCAAGAAGACCCTGAAGAGCATCTAAAGGTCGGTTTTGAAGAGGGTCACCAGGAGATGGTGATCGCCAAAGACATCCCCTTTTATTCCATGTGCGAACATCATTTTCTCCCTTTCCATGGTATAGCTCACATTGGATACATACCGAACGGCCGTGTTGTTGGAGCCAGCAAGCTATCACGGGTTGTGGAGGTTTTCGCTCGCAGACCTCAACTCCAGGAACGCCTAACCACCCAGATTGCAGACACATTCGTCAATGCCCTTCAGCCAAAAGGTGTAGCCGTTATCATGGAGGCAGAGCACCTCTGCATGACCATGCGAGGAATACGAAAACCCGGTAGCAAGATGGTTACTTCCGCAATGAGAGGCTTGTTCCGTGAGCGATCAGCCACGCGTGCTGAGTTCCTGACTCTGATAGATCTTAAATGATTGCAGGCCCGAACCAACTCACATTCCTCAATAGCCATAGCTTTATGTAAAGCTTTTCTTCGCAAGGATATAGGTAGGAATCCCTAAAATGGCAGTACAAGAATATCTGTGCCACGAGTGTGAAAGCACATTCGTTATTAGAGACAACAAGATGCTTGAGACAGAAGTTTATGTCAAGTGCCTACGATGCAAGAGTTCAGATATTGAACGATACTATTTCCCTCGAGATGCTTGCCGTCTTTACAACCTGGTAGAAACTAATTTAACTACAAGTGAACAGAGCCTATATTCATAAAAACAAAGCCTATGCCAAAACCCAAAGCTTACGTGGACTACAACAAATGCGATCCTCACTTATGCCAGGATGGTATCTGCACGGCTGCTAAAGAATGTGAACTGGGAATACTCTATCAGGACACTCCGTACGAACCCCCCGAAACTACCCCAGCACCATGCAAAGGCTGCTTCAAATGTATGCTGGTTTGCCCTGCTAAAGCAATCGTGAAAATGTAGTAGGGCTTCATTTCCCCTTGAAGCTGGCATCCCGTTTTTCAAACATCGCGGCGATGGCTTCTTTGGAATCCTCCGAAGTAATGCAGATTCCCTGGCACTGCGCCGCCAAGTCCAGCGATGCTGAGAAGTCTGTCTGTAGGCCTCTGCGCAATTGAAGCTTCGAAAGTCTAATCGCTAGTGGTGGCATTTTTGCAATCTTGGTTGCCAGCGCTATCGTTTCCGATTCTAATTCCTCCGGTGCAACCACTTTGCTCAAAACTCCTAACCTTTCCGCCTCTTTCGCATCGATCATATTCGCTGTGAATATTAGTTCGGAAGCTTTGGGCAAACCCACCACACGAGGGAGTAACCACACTCCTCCTGTCGCCGGGGTTAATCCTACTCTGGTAAATCCCTCATTGAATCTGGCTTTTTCTGAGCCGATCCTAATATCACAAGACAAAACCAGATCAAAACCCCATGAACTGGCAGCCCCCTGGATCGAGGCAATTGTCGGTATGCTCAACTCATAAAGCGGAAGCATCACATCACGATACATTTTTCGCAGGCCAGTACTGATCTCCTGAGCAGTCGTCCCAAGCCGAGTTGGGTCAATATCACTAATGTCCCCTCCGGCACAAAATGCCTTCTCCCCGGCTGCGTTTAAAACCATCACCCTTATTTCCGGGGCTTTTCCAATATCCTCCAGTGCAGCCGCCAATTCCCGTTCCATCTGACCATTCACGGTATTCATCTTCTCCGGACGATTAAGTGTGAGTGTTGCTATGTGGTCTTCTTTTTTTAGAATTACAGTTTTAAAATCCATAACCGATCTTTATGCTCCTTATTTCTGACTTGAAACCGCTTCGGGACCGATGATACTAGGTGTTTCACATACGTGTCAAGTTGACTGTCCTAACTCGTTACCCTAAAATCGCATATATGCCTTCACACACCACATTACTGAAATATCTAACGGAATGCAATCTCGGTTCACGCCGCACTCTTGCTGATGCCATTCGAGAAGGCAGAGTTCAAGTCAATGGCTCCATAGCCGAGAATTTCAAACAGGCAATAGATCCGGCAAAGGATCATATCACTTTTGACAAACAACCAGTGAAGCGGATAGAAACAACTATTTGCATGATGTTGAACAAACCGGCAAGTATCATCGCTACCACCAGCGATGAAATAGACCGCAAAACAGTGCTTGATCTTATCCCGGAAAAATACAGTTCCCTACGACTCTATCCTGTTGGGCGACTGGACAAAGATAGTACCGGGCTTCTGCTACTGACCAATGATGGTCAACTGACTTACCAGTTAACCCATCCAAAATTCGAACATGAAAAAGAATATTTTGTAGCTATCAAGGGTTCACTCAAACACAACGAGAAACAGAAACTGCAAAAAGGTATCGATCTTTCCGATGGCAAGACCTATCCAGCCATTATAAGATCGTTAAAAAACAGGCCTCCTTTCAACTACAGTATCACCATCCATGAAGGCAAAAAGCGGCAAGTTAGACGCATGTTCGAAGAGCTTGGGCACCCGGTTTTCGCACTTCGGCGAATTCGTATGGGTAAATTACGACTGGGCAACCTCAAAGAAGGTGAAGTGCGAGAGCTTTCCAGAGCAGAAATAGACAGTTTACTGTAAGACCGTCACCCATTGCTCCCGCTCGAAACGAAGAGTATAATCAAGCAAAAGCAGAGAGTGAGAGGGATTTATGAAAAAAATAGGTGTTCTTACCAGTGGTGGTGATGCACCCGGAATGAATGCTTGCGTCAGAGCTGTTGTTAGATGCGGAATTTCCAAGGAAATGGAAGTGTTTGGAATCAGGTATGGCTACAGAGGTCTTATCGAAGGAGAGATGATTCCCCTAGGTCCCCGAAGTGTAGCACATATCTTAGAACACGGTGGAACATTCCTCGAAAGTTCCCGATGTGAGGAAATGAAAACCCCCGAAGGTCTGAAGAAAGCTGTTGATACTCTAATGAGTGCTGATATAGAGGGACTCGTTGCAATAGGTGGTGATGGAACTTTCCGTGGAGCTGCTGCACTTTCTAAGGAGGGTGGTTTCAAGGTCGTGGGAGTTCCAGGCACTATAGATAATGATGTCTACGGTACCGACTATACCATCGGTTTTGATACTGCTGTGAATACAGCTATTGATTGCATAGATAAAATCCGTGATACCGCTGAATCACACGGCCGACTGTTCTTCGTCGAAGTGATGGGGCGAAACAGGGGATTTATCGCTCTGGCAGTCGGCATTGCAGGTGGAGCTGATGAGATACTTATTCCCGAAACCACCACTGACCTGCAGGCTTTGGCCAACAGTTTAAAGAAACATATGGCTGCAGGAAAGAGAAGCTCTCTGGTAGTTGTGGCCGAAGGAGATGTACCCGGTGGAGCACAAGCCATTGCTGATAAAGTAGGCTGGTTGGTTGGTATGGACTACAGGGTTGTTTCATTAGGACACGTTCAGAGAGGCGGCTCACCTTCAGCCAATGATAGAATCCTCGCCAGTGAACTGGGTGCAGCTGCCGTAGCAGCTTTGGCCGGCAGGGCAAACGGTTGCATGGTGGGAAAGATCGGTTCGGAAATTGTGCACACACCTCTTGAAGAATCATGGACCAAAACCAAAGAGCTTGACACACGCATGTTAAAAATGCTTCAAATACTGGCAATTTGAACGTAATTCCACTTTGATTATTATGAGTTCTCAACCAACAAGCGCGCCATGAGCAAGTCAAAAAAGATCCTGATTGGCGCAGGAATTTTCACAGTAATTCTCATTGTCCTAGGTAGCATTGGTGTGTACCTCTCTACTCGTCCCACTTCAATGGAAAGTGAGATGAGACCTATCGATGCAGATGTAGAGGATATACAAAGTTTCGATCAGAAACTAGGGGTGCTTGAAAAGGAAATACTTGAAGCATCTGCAACAGGTGAAGAAAGAGAAGTCACATTGACACTTACTGAGCAGGAGGTAAGTATCGCACTGGGTAAGATGATGAGAGAAGCTATCGCTGAGTCCTCCGACAATTTCTCTAGTGAAATGATAGCTGATACAACTGTCAATCTTGATGAAGATATTATCCGTGCGATTATCGGAATAGACTTTTCTGGGATCACGGTCGATGCAGGAGTTGAATTGCGTGCAGAAGCTGATGAAGAAGGTCTTAACCTGATACTCGAAAGCATCGAGCTTGGAAAACTCCCTTTCCCTGGAACTGTTAAGGATAAAATTATAGGTAGTTTTAACGAGTCCCATACGCACATTGACTTCCGCGATTTGCACATTGATCTGGATGATGACCTTCCCGTGAAACTTACAGATATTATCGTAAAGAACGGGGAAATGATCATCATCGGAATGACAACGTAACTATCGGTAAACATTTATGTTATCTATAACCTGTTACGGTGGCGTAGGCGAGATCGGAGGAAACAAAGTTCTCCTGGAAGATAGCGATACCCGTCTTTTCTTCGATTTCGGTTTCCCCTTCAAGAAACGCGCCAAATACTTTGAGGAATTCCTGAATCCGCGTCCCGGAGCCGGCCTCCTGGACTTGCTGGAAACCGGTCTCGTTCCTCCCATTAAAGGCATTTTACGAGAAGATCTGGCCAGCAAGACCCTATGGCAAAAATTCGCTTCCTCGCCTTTATATCGAGAATTAGAAGTAGATGGAGTATTACTTACACACGCCCATGTAGACCATAGCGGTTATATTTCGTTTCTTCGCGATGATATCCCCATCTACACCTCCACCACCACAGCTTTCGTATCGAAGGCCATGCAGGATAGCGCCCCTCCAAATTTTGAGAGAGAGGTCTGCTATTCCCTGCCGAAAGGTCCCAAGAAAGGGTATCTGCGCTCGGCTGGAACCTACAAACCACGACCTTTCGCTTTCATCGACCGTTCTGCTCTCAGTACGGAAGCGCAGACTTTCTGGTACTCGTCCCCTCGCAGAAAGAAACCCCTGAGCACCGAAATGTATCTTTGCGCACCTGAGAAGATCGGGGATCTCAAGTTAAAGTCATTCCCTGTTGATCACTCTATTCCCGGTGCCACAGCCTTTGCTGTGGAAACGTCTTCAGGATGGGTAGGCTATACTGGCGATCTCCGGTTTCACGGCCGATCTGGCCACGAAACAGAAGAATTTGTAACTGAAATGCAAAAACTGAACCCCAATATTCTCCTTTGTGAAGGTACACGTTTGAGAGAATCACGGGGAGCCTCTGAAGAGGAAGCTTTCAACAATTGCCTGGAAGCTGTCAAAAAAGCTGAGGGACTCGTTATTGCTGATTTCGGAGCGAGAAATGTTGAGCGACTTGTCTCATTCTACAATATCGCACGAGAAACAGATCGAAAGTTTGTCATCATGGGCAAAGATGCGTATTTGCTGGATGCCATGCACCTGGCCTCAGACAACGTCCCCTCAATCGAACAGTTTCCCGATATCCTGATTTTCAAGGATTTCAAGTCGAGGCTCCCATCATGGGAAAAGGAAATTCACCGCCATTATGAAGATAAACTGATATCACCTGCTGAAGTTCGTGAGAATGCAGATAACCTTATTCTCTGTTTCAGTTTCTGGGATGTACTCGATCTTGTTGATATCGCGCCAAAAGGCGGAACCTATATCTATTCCTCCAGTGAGGTCTTCGATGAAGAAGGGGCTATGGATATGTTTCGGCTCACCAACTGGATTGAACATTTCGGTATGAAAGGGATCGGATTACCGCGCGAGAAACTGAACTGGGATATTCCCGAAGAAGAGAAGGGGTATCATTCCTCCGGGCACGCCTGCGGCGCCGATCTACTCGATCTTATCCGTCGCATTAATCCCAAGATACTGATTCCAATTCATACTGAAGATCCGGGTTATTTCATCGATAACCTTCGTGGTACCGGTATCGACGTTTGTCCTCCAGTCGAGGGGGAGATAATGACCTTTCCTGCAAACTGATACAAGCTCTAATCATAGGAAGGAAATAGCTATGGCAGAAGATACAATTAAATGCCCGAATTGCGGATTTGTCATTCCAATTTCGGAGGCATTGACACACCAAATCCAGGATCGTCTCAAAATAGAAATGGAAGCCGGTGTCAAGAAGCGAGAAGCGGAATTACTGGATAAAGAAAAAAAGCTCAGCCAGGCAAGAGCAGGTATTGACGAACAGGTAGCCATACGACTAAAAGCAGAAACGACTAAGATTCAGACTCAAGCCACTCAGAAAGCAGAGGAAAAGGTCAAGGTTGAATTAGTAGATTTGAAAGCTCAAGTGACCGAAAAGGAAAAGAAAATTGCCGAAGCTCAAAAACTGGAACTGGAAATAAGAAAGAGGTACAGAGAATTAGAGGAAAAGGAAAAGACCCAAGAATTGGAATTTACTCGCAAATTTGATGCAGAGAAGGGCAAAATAAAACAGGAAGCTATGCAGCAGTTTAGCGAAGATCATCGTTTGAAGGATGCCGAGAGGGGAAAAACCATCAAAGATCTACAGTCGGCCCTTGAGGAAGCCCAAAGAAAAGCATCACAGGGTTCAATGCAGTTGCAGGGAGAAGTACTTGAACTCGATCTGGAAAATCTGCTAAAATCCACTTTCCCATCTGATGAGATTGAAGAAGTACCCAAGGGGATAAGAGGAGCAGATGTAATTCAACACGTTTTTGATTACACCCGAAAACCCTGTGGCATTATTCTGTGGGAAGCGAAAAGAACCAAGAACTGGAGCGACGCCTGGATACAAAAACTCAAGGATGATCAGCGTGATATTGGCGCAGATGTCTGTGTGATCATTACAGAAGCCATGCCCAAAGATATAGAAGATTTTGCTCTGGTAAATGGCGTTTGGGTAACCCGTTTCAGCCTATCTATGGGGCTTGCCATGGCTCTCAGGCAACAACTGATGGAAGTATCCCTTGCTCGTCAGGGTGCTGAGGGCAAAGGGGAGAAAAAGGAAATGCTTTACGATTATGTCTCGGGACCTGAATTTCGCCGGGAGATAGAGGCTATCGTGGAAACATTTAAGATGATGTACGATCAGTTAAACAGGGAAAAGCGTGCGATGGCAAAACAATGGAAGGAAAGAGAAAAACAAATCGAACGTATTATGATTAGTACTGCTGAAATGTACGGTGGTGTGCGTGGCATCATCGGCGCGTCATTACCAGAGGTAGAATCGCTAGAGATCGGACCAGTTGAACCAAAACAGTTAGAAACCAATTTTGATTTAGATGAATAGGATCGTCATTAGTACGCTGTCAACACTATTTCTGGTGGTTGATTTTTCAAAATATGCAAATTCACCTCACTCTAACTCTCTCCCCAGAGGGGCGAGAGAACTTCCTCTCCCTCGAAGGGAGAGGACTAAGGTGAGGGTGAAAACGTGGGTGACTGATATTTTATGGGTTGACAGCGTACTAGAATGTAAGTCAGTCGCTAGGAGATGAAGTATGACCAGCGAGATAACTGTTAGCGAATACTCAGATCTTTTGCAATCGATTAAGAGACGTATTCTCACCGCCCAGGAAGAAGCCCTTAAGACCGTTAATACAGAGCTAATTGAATTGTGCTGGGACGTGGGCCGTGTGATCGTTGAGAAGCAGCAGGGGGATACCTGGGGCAAATCCGTTGTTGAGCAACTTGCCAAAGATGTACAGACAGAGTTTCCTGGAATCAAAGGCTTCTCCCCTTCCGGTCTATGGCGCATGAAGATGTTCTACGAGTCATACAGCCAAACCCCAAAACTCGCACCACTGGTGCGAGAAATTGGATGGACACACAACATCATCATAATGGAAAAATGCAAAGACGATGCTCAGCGAGAGTTTTATCTTAATTCGGCCAACAAATTCGGATGGAGCAAGAATACCCTCACCAAACAGATTGAAGAGAAAGCCTATGAGGAAACCTTGCTCAATCAAACCAACTTCAATGAAGTACTTCCAGCCCCAATTCAAGATCAGGCAAAACTCGCCGTGAAGCATGAATATATCTTCGATTTCCTTGAACTTGGTGAAGAACACAGTGAACACCAACTTCAACAAGCCATGCTTTCGAAACTGGAACAGTTCCTGCGAGAAATGGGAGGCCTGTTCACCTTCGTTGGCAGCAATTACCAGTTGCAGGTCAATGAAAAGGATTTTTACCTTGATCTATTGCTGTACCACCGATGGTTGAAATGTCTGGTAGCAATAGACTTGAAGGTAGGCGATTTCGAACCGGAACACGTCGGTAAAATGCAGTTCTACTTGGCTGCTCTCGACGATTTGGTAAAACTCCCAGAGGAAAACCCATCTATCGGTATGATACTGTGTAAAAGCAAAGATAAAACTATCGTGGAATATACTCTCCGAGATTCCGCCAAACCAATTGGTGTTGCCGAGTATCGGGTTTCACCACAGTTACCCGACGAATGGCAAGGACAAATCCCAGACCCGGAACAGCTGGAGAAGCTTCTTCAAGAAGTCTAGTATCGAAAACTAGAAGACGAATCTTTGCAATAGAACCTGCCTTTCTATTGTTGAATGGCTACTGAACTCAGTCGTTGGTGCACATCAATCAAGGGGGTACAACAATGAACATCTCAAGCAAATTGGGAATCATGATCATGGCACTCTTTATTATGGCACTACCGTTACTAGCTGCCTGTAACAGTGACGATGACACGGGTACATCTACAGCAACCCCAACATCCAAACCTTCTATTGAAGATGAGGTCGAGAATGTGATCGATCTGGCTGACATACCTGATGGGAGGATTTATCAGCGAGATAACAACAACCAATACGATCTCTTGATTGAGGGCACCTACAGTGGTAACCCGGCTAGTATTGAGGCTCGAATCATCACGGACGGTTCATTGGAAGAAGTCTTGCCTTGGACAATGATAGATGATAGTCCGAACGATGAAGCTTTTTCAGGCATTCTTGAAGATATCCCTCAGGGGGGCTGGTACAACATTCAGGTTCGTGCCACCGATGATCCATCAGTTATGGATGCGGGAACAAGTAAATTTGGCGTTGGGGTGCTGGTGGTCTGCGCGGGCCAGAGTCACATAGATTTCTGGTTTTGGGTAAATGAAATATGCATAGAAGAATGGGACAACTATGTGGCGTCTGATGCTGACGAAATGACCCGGATGTACCGACATGAGCAGGTGTTGCAGCAAGGGCCCGCATGGGATGGTTGGCAATCCGTATCCGGTGTAGGAGCAACTGTATTCGCAAACAAATTGAGGGAGGTGTTGGGTGTGCCGGTAGGTTTGCTTGACTATGGTGTTGGAGGATCAGCCTTGTGGCAACGGAATACGGCCGATGTAGCTGCACTGGGTCTACAGGACTTTGTACCGGCTATGGGATGGTGGGTGCCAGATGACAGTAATACGGCCCCTGAAGAAAACAACTACGCGGTTCTTAAGGCAGGACTGGATACCATCGACAACAGGGTAGAAGCAGTACTCTGGATTCAGGGCCACACGGATACCGGGGTGGGTGAATCTACCGCTGGTTATAAGACCGGGCTAACAGAGTTGTTTACCAGGATGCGAACAGATACACGCATTGCCGACTTGCCCATATTCATCAGTCAAGTCACGAGGATGGGTCCCTTCGAATGGGAAATAGAGGACGGCATGTCGATGACCATCCCCCCCGCCAGTGACGAGAACGTTCAAAACATCAGGGATGCTGAAGTGCAGTATTGTGCCGAAGATCAAAACACGTACCTCGGATGCATTGCCATTGATTTACCATTATGTTGTGATGGCGTACATCATTCTCCATTAGGACAGCAATTACAGGCAGAACGACTTGCTCAAGCTGTTCTGCACGTGTTACGGAATTCTGACGATCATACCTATCATCGCGGACCTCAGTTAGCCAGTTACGAAATAATGGATTCGTCAACTATAGATGTCCATATCACTCATGTTAGCGGAAACGATTTCACTCCCGCGTCGGGCATAAAAGGGTTTGAGGTGATGATTGGCGAGAATACTGTGGTTCCTGAATCGGCTGAACGATACGATGCCAACACCATACGTTTGACCATCAATGGGGAAACGAGTGGAACGACGGGTATCAGGTACCTCTACGGCATAAACCCGGGAGACTTGGATATACACCTTTATGCTGGCAGCTATATCCATGACAACTCCCCACTGCAATTGCCGCTCGAAGGTGGAGTACTCCCTTAATAAAGGCTTATTCACAATCTGTTAGTAAAAGTTATTGGATCCCAATATCAGGGTTAGCATGCGCCAACAAACAGTCAACGTAACTTTAAGCTAAAGACCAAGATCGTTTCGACAGCACCTTGTCAAAGTTTTTCAGATAGTCCGAGAGAGATCAAGTGGAAATAGAGTACTACGAAGACATCGAGCTTCACCAGAAGATAGTTGTTGGTGAATACACCACTGATAGAGACGAAATGCTCGAATTCGCAAGGAAGTGGGATCCTCAACCCTATCATATTGATGAGGAAGCAGCCCGATCATATCCAAATGAGCAATTGACGTCTGCCTCTGGTTATACCTTGGGCATTACTACTCTGTTGCTTGCTCAGATGGAGTCTCACAGAGTAGCTGTGTTAGCTAATTTGGAATACGAGCATACAAAGCTCCCCGTAGCCGTTCTTCCGGAAGATCATCTTACTATGACGATGGAGCATCTTGAGAAACGAGATTCAAGAAGCAATCCTCATCGCGGTATAGTCCGTACTCTGATGGAAGTAAAGAATCAAAATGACGAGGTCGTGCTCAATTACGTAGGTGTCGCGCTAGTAGCAAAACGCCCAGTTTGATACTGATAGATATAAACCTGAAAGGACCCGGTCTTCATGATTAGGAAGACCGGGTCCTTTGTATATCAACACGAACGTTACAGAGCTTCTTTAGACACCCATTTCGCAAGCTACCAGCTCACGATGATAGTCCGCATCTCCGAAGGCCAACTCCGCGGCCTTGCCACGGCGGAAATAGAGCTGCAAATCGTGGTCCATGGTGAATCCAATGGCACCGTGGACCTGGTGGGCAGTGGTCAGGATTCGCTGGTAGGCATCGCTGCACCACGTCTTGGCCATCGATACTTCCCTGGCACAGGGTTCGCCTTCGCTCATCAGCCAGGCAGCTTCATAAGTAATGAACTTGGAGCCATCAACGTCAGTGGCCATGTTAGCGCCGTGATGCTGCACTGCCTGGAAGCTACCAATAGGTTTACCGAACTGGACACGCTCCTTAGAGTACTCGATCGTCATATCCAGAACGAACTGGGCCCCGCCGATGATCTCCGCGCATTTGCCAATAGCGCCGCGCTGGATAATCTTTTGGGCTACATCCCAGCCTTTATCCACTTCGCCCAGAACGTTGGCTTTAGGGACCTTCACATTCTCAAGGACAACCTCGGCTTGCTTGTCAGAGGCAATAGTCGTGAGCATGGTTGTGCTGATTCCGGCGCTCTTGGCATCCACAACAAACATAGTGATGCCGTTTCCTGTTTTTGCTGCGACCAGAAGATAGTCGGCAGCATTGGCATCTGAAACAAAAAGTTTTGTACCATTCAATATATAATCATCACCTTCGGCTGTTGCCTGAGCACTGATACCTTCCGGTGACAACGTACCTGCTGGTTCGAGCAATGCCAGAGCCATTTTGAGGCTGCCATCACCAATCCTGGGCAAGTATTCCTTTTTCTGATCTTCGGAGCCAGCGTCCATGATAGACATGCCGCATAACACAGTTGAAAAGAAAGGCCCTGGACAGCAAGCTCGCCCCATCTCTTCCAGAAGAACTGCCAGTTCAAAGAACCCCATGCCCTGTCCGCCATACTCTTCCGGAAAGACCAGGCCCATCCATCCCATATCTGCCATCTCTTTCCAGAGATCCTCGGAATATCCGAGTTCGTCGCTCTCCATTTCACGCACATGTTCTTTGGTAATTTTATCTTCCATAAAGCTCCGCGCGAAATTTCGGAGCATATCCTGTTCTTCAGTAAATTGAAAGTCCATCTTTTTCCTCCTTGTAGTAGATGCGCGTTAGCCGCGAGGCATGCGAAGCCCTGCGCCTGCAATGGTATTTCTCATGATTTCTGGAGTGCCACCAGCACTCATTAGCCCAATAGCCCTCATATAGAGATATTTAACCTCCCCACGCAATGGAGCACACTTTGATTCCTCGTCTAGCTGCCCATAAGGACCCAGTATCTGCATGGCGGTATCGTAAACCTTCTTGGTAGACTCTATGCCATAAAGTTTGATCATATTGCTTTCTTTCGGGGTGGGAAGGCCCTGAGATTGCATCCAGACCACATTGTAGGCCATCATTCGCCCAACTTCCAACCTTGTGGCACAATCGGCCAGTTTCTGACGAATGACCTGGTCCTCTGCCAGAGGTTTACCATTTCTTTTGGTTTGTTTGCAATACTCTGTCAGTTGATTGAGGACGCCTGTGGCATAGGTCATCACCGATCCACTGAAGGGTCTCTCGAAGTTCAACGTTTCAAGGATTACCTTAAAACCATTGCCTTCACCACCAAATAACGCCTCTTGGGGAACCTTCATGTCTTCCATCCAGACACTGTTAAAGGCGAAAAGCCCATCCATATGCTGGATAGTTTGCATAGTGACGCCCGGAGTATCGTTTATGTTGACAATGAAACAACTGATTCCTTTGTGGGGTGGTACTTCCGTGTCGGTTTTAACAAACAAAAGATATCGATCAGCGACGTGTGCGCCAGAAGACCAGATTTTCTCCCCGTTGATAACCCACTCATCACCTTTAAGTTCGGCCTTGCTTTTCATTGACATCAAGTCGGAACCGGCTTCCGGCTCACTCATTCCTTCTGACCAGGTTACTTCACCTTTGGTAATCTCCGGTATATACCTTTGCTTGTCTTCCTCGGTGCCGATTCTTAAAATAGTGGGACCTACGATAGAACATCCGTAGAGATCACGGCCAGGAACTTTGTGGCAATTCAATTCCTCGGCGAGGATGAAATCGTACATAAACGGCGCTTCCTGCCCGCCGTATTCCTTGGGCCAGGTAATTCCCAGCCAGCCCTTGGCGGCCAGTTTCTTTCGCATTTCTCCTGCGAATTTGTGAATTTCGTCTATGGCTTCTTCCTCGTACTGGCAGTCTGTATCCGTCCCCCTGAAATCGGAAGGTACTTCTTTTTTTATGAAATCCCGGACTTCCTGCCGAAAGGCTTCCTCGTCCGCACTGAATTTGAGATTCATGCAGGTTCCTCCTGTCTTGGTTTGTTATGCTGATTTGCTTTCGGATTATCACCGAAAGCACACAACTGCCCCTATTTTACAGGTTCGAGTGCTCTGGGGCAAGGGCTGGAGGAGTCATAGAGAGTAGCTGCAACAACGCATTTGACTACTCGAAGTTGTCTTTGGCTGATTTGGCGCTTTCCATCAATTCACGGGCATTGTCCATAGCAATTGCGGAAAAATCAGGACCTGCAAGCATGGCAGCCAGCTCTCGAAGTCGAGAGTCACCATCCAGTTTTTTAAGGATACTAGAGGTTCGTTCATCAGCAAAGTCCTTGTGAACACCAAAATGAGCATCGGCAAAAGTAGCGATCTGAGGAAGGTGAGTGATACAGATTACCTGTCGGCCACGCCCGAGCGCCCAGAGTTTTTTACCCAGTATCTCGCTGCTTCTGCCGCCAACACCGATATCGATCTCATCAAAGATGACCACCGGAATATCATCAACCTGCGCCAGCGCTCCTTTGAGAGCCAACATAAAGCGGGAAATCTCTCCAGTTGAAGCGATCTTTGCCAATGGCTTGGTCGGCTCTCCGGGGTTGGTGGCAGCCACGAATTCCACCGAATCGATCCCATCGCTACCAAAAGCACAGTCCTCCCCGGAAGGCAGCTGTATAGTTTCAGTACCTTGCAAAGGTGTGACGTCCACTTCAAACGTCATCTGCTTCATATTGAGATCGCTCAATTCCTTTGTCACAGCAGACGCCAACCGTTCTGCTGTTAGTTTTCGTTCTTTTGAGAGTTCATCAGCGATTTGCCCCATCTCCACTTTGATGGCATTACAACGCGCTTCGAGCTCGGCTTGTCTCTCGGTTGAAGATGACAATCCTTCCAGTTCCGTTTCGGCTGCTTCGAGGGAGGCCAGTATTTCTGCAATAGAGTCGCCGTACTTGCGCTTGAGATTATGGATGAGGTCGAACCGCAATTCAACCTCGGAAAGCCGTGCCGGATCATACTCAAGACCATCCGCATAGGATCGCACATCCCTGGCTATCTCTTCGATTTCATAGATGGAAGCTTCCAGTGAACTTGCTTGCTGAGCCAGCTTCGGATCGAGAGTGACCAGTTCCCTCAAGCTATGACCAGCTTGATGAAGCTGATCCAAAGTCGAACTGAAATGGGAATCATCCCCGGAAATTGACCTGTGGGCTTCGTAAGAGAGTGACTTCAGTTTCTCGGTGGAGGAGAGGATTTGCCGCTCCTGTGCCAGCTCCTCTTCCTCATCCTGATGTATATTCGCTCCCTGAATTTCGTTGATCTGAAAACGAAGGAAATCCTCGCGACGCTCCCGGTCACTTATGTCATTTAGAAGCGTATCCAGTTCTTTCTCTGCCTCACGGAGTCGGGCAAGCTCGGCAGCGAACCGACGTCGCAGTTTTTCAGTAGCTCCAAAGGCGTCCAGAAAATTGAGGTGGTATTTCCGGTCCAGGAGCGCAAGGTGTTCGCTCTGACCATGGATATCTATTAGAAGCCTGCCAATCTGATGCACTACACTTCGAGGCACTGCATTACTATTAACACGAAAAACAGCCCGGCCCGGTCTGCGTATGACACAGGTGATGATCAGAGTTTCGTGTTCAAGAGGGATGCCTTTTTCTTCAAGGATTGCGGCAATGGATAAACTGGCATCTGTTTCGGGGATAGCAAATATACCTTCGATGGTAGCTTCTTCGCTTCCATGGCGGATCACTTCCTCACCGGTCCGCCCACCCAGCAAGGCCTCCACCGCATCTATTACCAGAGATTTTCCGGCTCCTGTCTCACCGGTAATAATATTCAGACCTGGCGTGAGCTGCCAATTTGTGTTTTCAATAATGCCAAGATTTCGGACATTCAGTTCAAGCAGCAAGTCCTCCTCCTTGATCGGAGAGGATTTTAATAGCATTGTACCATGTGACAAGCTTTTATGGGGCAACGTTGTATACAGGCTTTTTCTGCCAAAGGAATATTAACTATCGCCCTTGCTGGAGAAATCAGTATCGTGAGCTTCGTGTTCAAAGGTAATAAAAACTAAAGGGCTTCTCGAGTTATTCGAGAAGCCCTTTAGTTTCCTGGCGACGCCATATTGTCCCACTCAACTAAGAGCAGTATCGTCTGCGCTGGGGCGTTTCACTTCCGTGTTCGGGATGGGAACGGGTGGTTCCACCCCGCCATAGTCACCTGGAAACACATGTATTATAGCACCATTAACCGCAAGCTTCAATATCCTTTTAGGAAATTCGAACGATATACAAAAGCAATGGCCCTAACATGCTTAACAAAAAGAGAGGTTGGCGTGTTTACACCAACCCCTCTTTGATTCCATTCAGATACCAATTTCTAAACTAGAACAGCCCACTGACCTTTCCGGTCGCGGTATCAACATCAATGCGGCGGAAGGCAGGGTTGGAACTGGTTCCCGGCATCATGCTGATCTCACCGGCCATGGGACAGAGGAACTTGGCGCCAGAATAGATCAGGATATCGCGAATCGGCAGAGTCCATCCCTTGGGCACGCCCTTCAAAACAGGGTCATGAGTCAGGCTGAGATGCGATTTCACCATCATGGTGGCGAAGTCGTTATATTTGGGATCGTCTTCGAGCATCTTGGCCTTGGATTCAGCCGCAGGAGTCCAGGCGACGCCATCAGCGCCGTAAACTTCCCTGGCGATCTTGTCTACGCGGTCGCGCAGCTTCATCTCCAGAGGATAGAGGAACTGGAAGTCGTTCCCTTCTTCGCAAGCTTCAATAACCGCATCAGCGAATTCCAGTGCACCTTCGCCACCCTGCTCCCAGTGCTTGGAAGCGGCACAGCGGGCACCGGCAGCCTCGGCGGCCTTGCGGACCACATCGACTTCGGCATCGGTATCGGTGTAGAATCGGTTGACACAAACCACGGGGTTAATGCCGGATTTGCGAATCACATTAATCATGTGAACCATGTTCTCGCAACCCTTTTCTACCAGATCCAGATTCTCTTTAGTGTACTCGTCAGCAAGTGCTTTTCCGGCAACAACCTTCGGTCCGCCACCGTGCATCTTGAGAGCACGGATAGTGGTGGTCAAAACGGATACGTGAGGTTTTAAGCCACTGAAGCGGCACTTCACGTTCCAGAATTTCTCGAAACCGATATCGGCAGCAAAGCCGGACTCGGTCACGTGATAATCAAATAATTTCAGTCCTACACGGTCGGCGATGATGGATGATTGACCAATAGCGATATTGGCGAATGGTCCGGCATGAACCAGCACCGGCTGATACTCGGCAGAGCACATCAGGGTGGGATTAATTGTGTTGCGCATGAAAGCGGTCATAGCGCCACCGACTTCCAAATCTCCAGTGGTTACCGGCTTTCCGCTTTTATCGAAGGCAACGGTGATCTCATCCAGACGCTTTCTCAGGTCAGCCAAATCCCTGATAACAGCCAGAATGGCCATACATTCGGAGCCGACGGCAATGCCGAACTTGGACTGCATGGTGAAACCGTCAGTTCGACCGCCGATACCAATGATGATATTGCGCATTGCCTGAGCGCAGAAGTCCATGATCCAGCCCAGCTCTACACGGGTGGGATCTATATCAAGCCGACGCATGCCAGTGAGTCTCTGCAACTGTTCATCGTTGTAGTTGCGCTCGTGCTGCATGCGGGCAGTCATGGCTACCATGGCCAGATTGTGGGCATTCATGATATCGTTGATATCTCCCGTGAGTCCTAGTGAGAATTCAGTCATTGGGATAAGCAGAGAATTCCCACCACCGGCTGCGGTACCTTTGACATTCATCGTCGGGCCGCCGGAAGGCTGACGCAAAGCGGCGCCAACATTCTTGCCGCGCATTCCCAGACCTTCGATCAGTCCCAGGGAAGTGGTACTCTTGCCTTCTCCTAAAGGAGTAGGGGTGATGGCTGTTACCTCAATATATTTGCCATCAGGTTTATCACCGAGACGATTCATTATCTTCAGGAAATCGAGTTTTCCTAATCGTCCCATCTGGAGCATTTCCTGCTTTTCAAGCCCCAGTTTTTCTACCCATGCATCCATGGGTGGCATGTTTTCTTCGGCTGCTTCTGAAATTTGCCAGTCCTGCATTTTAGTGGCATCGTATGGCATATATCCTCCTTAATCTTTGTATTGCCCTATCAGGGCATATTTGCCTCATGTTTTATATTGATTTATACTACTGAACTGAATATGATACCAGTTCCTGCGTATCTCCTGTTACCTCATCTATTTCCTTCACACTGGTTTTCACTTTGTCAGAGTACCACCTAGTCGACACCTTTTCACCATTTTCATCGTATTCCACGGTCTTAAAGCACTCAAACGTTCCCGCCCCAACAGTGATCTTTTCTATTGCTTCTACTTCATAGGTATTGGTCTCAGTTTCATTTTCGGTGTATGTTTCTTCACCTGCTTCGATGTTTGTGACAGTTGATTCAGTCATGACGATCTTCTTACCTACTTCCAGGGGCCACCGACTTCCTTCAGTTATTTCATATGTTGCGTCGGTTTGTGCTGTGAACGCTGTCCCATCAGTTTCACCGGACATTTTCGTCCAGAGAGGTTGCATGAGTTCTTTATCAAATCCGGCTGTAGCTTCTTCGATCATACCCTCAAGCGGAGGATCAATCGTCATCCTAATGATATACAATTCATCCACGTCATCATCTTCAACTACTTCCATTATCAGATGATACTCGATACCTTCTTCAGTGTTTTTATATTCCCACCGATCACCTACGTTGATAACAGGTAATTGACCGGCTTGATCTGCCTCTGTTTCATCTCCATCCCCCCCACAACCGATAATGCTAGCTGCAAACATGACTAGCAACACGAGAATAGTCAAGGTAATGGAGTATCTTTTAATAGCAGTCATACTTTATCTCATTTGGATTATTTTCTCTTAAGTAATCCCTGCGCGCCTTTCAGCAGCTACTACAGTGTTCTGCATCAAGATGGTGATAGTCATGGGTCCGACGCCGCCCGGAACCGGGGTAATGGCGCTGGCTTTTTCACTGACCGGGCCGAATTCAACATCGCCACGCAGGTCGGCCACCATCTTGTTCGGGTCTTTCTTACTGGGTTTCATGCCAACACGGTTGACGCCAACATCGATAACCACAGCGCCTTCCTTGACCATATCCGCCTTGATTATCTCGGGAACGCCCATGCAGGCTACCAGGATATCGGCTTGACGGGTATACTCGGCCATATTTGGGGTACCGGTGTGAACCACGGTGATGGTGGCATTGCCGCGGGCGTTTTTCTGTACCAGCATGGCCATGAGCGGTTTACCCACAATGTTCGAGCGGCCACAGATCACCACATGTTTACCTTTGGGCTCGTTTCCGCTGCGAATCATCAGTTCCACAGCTCCATATGGGGTGCAGGGCATGAAGAACGGATCACCAATGAGCATCTTGCCAACATTGATAGGATGGAATCCATCGACATCCTTGGCCGGGTCAATCAGATCAAGTACTTTGTCTGTATTGATGTGTTTGGGCACGGGAAGCTGAACCAGAATACCATGAACGTGCTCTGCCTTGTTCATCTCCGCAACCTTGGCAAGAAGTTCTTCTTCGGTTGCTGTCTCAGGAAGCACTGTCGTCTCTGACCAGACTCCAATCTCCTCAGCCGCCTGTTCTTTTCCGGTTACATACGAGACAGAAGCAGGATCATCACCAACCCTGATGATCACCAAGCCAGGAGTTACCCCCTTTTCCTTGCATTTGTCCACCCTGCCTTTGAGTTCGGCCCTAATCTCTTTTGCGACTTCGGTTCCCGAGATTATCTTTGCCGTCATATTCGACCTCCTTATTTATATGAAATCAGATAACGATGCTTAATATCTTCGGAGAAACGCGCTCTAGTGTTTTCTCTCGTGGTGACAGAAACTCTGTTTCAACAGCATGTCAGTGGATTGGGCACATTTCAAAATCGAAAAGGCGTTGTAAAAAACGTAGTCGTATGTAAACGGTGTAGAATATTTTGCACTTGCTTGCATAACTCGCACGCCCAGCAAATTATACAATGCGAGCTATATAGAAGGCAATAGGTATAGAACAATGCAAATGAGATGCTATGCAAATACCTTTACAGGTTTCCACAAACCATCTTTCTGATCGAACTTTACCAGTGCCAGGAATCTCCCCTCAGACGAATACGTTCTTCTTATTTCCCCGTCATATCCTGATTGGTCTTCAGTAACCGCAAACGAACGACCATGAATTACTGAATCTTCTTCGGTTTCACCTACCGTCACGGAATCCAAATGGCCAAGTATGAAATCGGGTAAATGCACAATTGACTGCAATTCTCCTTCACGAAAACATCCCTCAACCTGCTCCACCGAAACCGAGTCATTAATAATGAAAGGACCACTTTTGGTTCGGATCAGTCTTTTTAAATGTGCGCCGCATCCCAACATTTGACCGAGGTCGTGAGCCAGCGAACGAATGTAAGTCCCTTTACTACATTCTACTTCAATAGACAGGATTGGGATTTCCCATGATGTTATGTCTAGTGTGAATATAGTAACTTTTCTCGGTTTTCGTGGCACTTCGATTCCAGCACGAGCTAAATGATACAGTGGTTTCCCCTGATACTTTATCGCGCTAAACATTGGTGGAATTTGTTCAATAGAGCCTCGGAAAGATGACAAAGCTACCTCCACCTGCTCTATGGTTAAAGATGAGGAATCTCCAGTTTGCACCACACTTCCACTTGAATCATATGTATCCGTAGCACTACCAAATTCGATTTCAGCATGATATGTCTTATCCGAATCGGTGAGGAACCTTGCCAGCTTGGTAGCTTTGCCTATGAGAATCGGCAAAACACCTGTAGCGTCCGGATCAAGAGTGCCTGAGTGACCTACCTTGCGCACTTCGCTCAAGCGTCGCACAAGAGCCACCATCTGAAAAGAGGTTTTACCCTGAGGTTTGTTGAGGTTAATAATACCGTCTAAAACGTTTTGTCCCAATTTTGCCCCTACATGCCAGGGCTGCTATCATTAGACTGGTCAATCAATTGGAACAGACGTTCCGCTTTCTCTATGGAATCATCTTTTTCAAATATTAATCTGGGGATATATCGTAATCGTAGACGTGCTCCCAACTCATGACGTAAGAAATCTGAAGCCGATACAAGACCTTCAAAGGTTTCCGATTCATCCGCATCAATTCCCATCACGCTGACAAATACTTTTGCCTGCATTAGGTCAGGAGAAACATCAACTCCAGTAATTGAAATAATTCCGCTAATGCGAGGATCATTGACATGACGAATCAGCAACTCACTAAGCTCACGGCGAATTGCCTGATTGACTTGCTTCTGCCGCCTGCTACTCATTGTTTTTGTTTATGGTAGAACTCGATCGTGTCACCGATAATAAAATCAGAGAAGCCCTCAACACCAACACCACATTCATTACCAGCGACCATCTCAGACACATCATCTTTGAAGTGCTTCAAACTGTTAACTTCAGCTTCATGAATAGACTGTCCGCCACGCATCACTCTAGCAAGGCAGTTTTTCTTAATTTTTCCATCAGTGACATAGCTACCAGCTATATTGCCACCTTTGACTTTGAACATAGCACGCACTTCAGCATGCCCATCAATGACGTCAATATAAGTCGGCTCCAGCATTCCAGTGACAGTCTTCTCAATATCTTCGATGAGTTTGTAAATTATCTGATAAGTCCGTATTTCAACACCCTCCGTTTCCGCAACTTTCACCACCCTGGGCTCTGCTCTAGTGTTGAAACCTACAATGACAGCATTGGAGGCAATAGCTAACATGATATCACTTTCGGTAATACTGCCACTCCCATCATGTATTACTCTGACCTTAACCTCATCATTCTCCAATTGTTCCAGCGAACTCTTAATCGGATCGATACTGCCTTGCACATCCGCTTTGAGAATGAGATTTACTCCTTTCATTTCGCCACTGCGAATCTGTGCAGAAACATCATCGAGGGTAGGAGCTTTGGCCTTCGCAGCCTGTTGTTTGGCTCTGTAATCATCCACTATTTCGCGTGCTTTTTTCTCATTTGCTACGACAGTGAAAGGATCGCCAGCCTGTGGCACTTCGCTGAACCCCATGATCTCCACCGGCACCGAAGGTCCAGCTGATTGAATACGTTTGCCATCATAGTCAAACATGGCTTTAACCTTACCCCAGCATGACTCTGCCGCTACAACAACATTGCTAATATTGAGTGTACCCTTTTGAACCAGAAGTGTAACAAGCGTACCCCTGGTATTATCGAGTTTACTTTCGATCACCACACCACTGGCTGACAACTTGGGATTTGCCTTAAGCTCAGCCATCTCAGCCACAATAGTAATATGTTCCAGCAAATCCTGAAGACCTTCTCCAGTTTTGGCCGAAATCGGAATAGCAATTATATCCCCACCCCACTCTTCAATAACCATGTTATGCTCGGTAAGCTGCTGCTTCACACGATCAACATCTGCATTGGGTTTATCGATCTTATTAATAGCTACTAGAATTGGAACCTCTGCCGCCTGAACATGATTTATAGCTTCGATTGTCTGAGGCATAATGCCATCATCAGCTGCGATAACCAGAATAGCTATATCTGTTATTCGGGCACCTCTGGCTCTCATCGAAGTGAAAGCTTCGTGCCCCGGAGTATCAATAAACGTTATTTCCTGTTCACCAGTTGATACCTGATATGCACCAATATGTTGAGTAATTTCACCGGCTTCACTGGCAGTGACATTACTGTGTCTGATAGCATCGAGGAGGCTCGTCTTACCATGATCGACATGACCTAAAATGGTAACAATTGGAGGCCGCGGTTTCTGAGCTTTTGCTTCTTTCTTTGAAACAGGTGCTTCCTTAACAACCAATACCTCAGTTTCCTGTTCCTGTTCCACTTCACGACCTAACTCAACAACTATAGCTGCCGCTGTCTCGTAATCAACAGCTTGGTTAATGTTGGCCATGACCCCTCTTCGCATCAAGCGCTTGATGGTCTCAACAGGGCTAATATCCAGCAAGTCTGCCAGGTGTTTCACCGTTAGAGACTTCGGAAGCACAATCGTTGAATTATCTTCCGCGACATTTGAGGCCGAAGCCTTTCTCTTTGCCGGGCTTGCTGATCTTGATTTCTTCTTCGTCGCCGATTTCTGCCTCATTCAAGTCCTCTCTCTACCACTGCTTCAGCGTAAGGAAACGTCATGCCGTATTGAACAAGGGATGTCCGGTTCTCCGGACTCACAGTTGTCCGTAAAGCTCGCGCCAACTGCTCTTTGCGCTTTGTGGTAAGCACTTTTTCCCAGCATTCTCGATTTCTACACAGGTAAGCACCACGGCCTGTCTTTTTAGCCTCTTCGTCCACCACAATACTACCCTTACTCGATCGAACCAAGCGAACAAAATTCAATTTTGGACCGGTTTTACGACAAGCAATACACGTCCTTTCTGGAACGCTAATCCTTGGAGTCTTCATCCTCATCCGCAAACCCAATGTCAAGCTCAAGCTCGCTGTCTTCATCGAGGCCGAAATCGAGCTCGAGTTCATCTTCATCCTGCTCCACTGGCTTGGCACGCTTGGCCTTCTTTTTGACCTTACCTTTTTCACTCGTCTTTTTCTTTTTGGTCTTTTCGGTGTCACCGCCGGTTCTCGCTGCCGCTGGAAGAATATCCTCGGCAAAGCGGATCACTGGCCCCTCAACCACCGGCACTTCATCAATCACTGGTGCACCACGCACAAGTTCTTCCTCACCCTCCTCTTCAACCACCTCCTCCACTGCTTCCTCGATTTCCTCAACGATCGGTTCCTCTATTTCCTCTACAGGAGGTACTTCCTCAAGAAGCAATCCCTCTTCCGCAGCCGCAGTGACGCTCTTGATATCTATTTTCCAATCTGTCAATTTCGCTGCTAGCCTGGCATTCTGCCCTTCTCTTCCAATAGCCAGGGATAGTTGCCCGTCAGGTACAACAACCACAGCCGTCCCTTCTAATAAGTCCAACTTCACATGCGATACATGAGCTGGACTCAACGCATTTGCAATAAACACCTTGATATCAGAATGCCATTCCACCACATCGATTTTCTCACCCTGTATCTCGTTTGTGACATTCTGAATTCTGATACCACGAAGGCCAATACACGAACCAACCGGATCAACTTCTCCCTGATTAGCCACAACCGCTACTTTTGTTCGGAAACCCGCTTCACGAGATATTGCCTTTATTTCAACAATACCATTGGCTATTTCTGGCACCTCAAGTTCAAATAATCTTTGCACCAATCTCGGGTGTGTCCTCGAAAGCAACAACCTCGGCCCTCTATTGGTTTGACTCACTTCCACCAAGTACACTTCTAGTCTCTGCCCGACACGATAGTTCTCAACCCGTACCTGCTCAGCTAGAGGTAACAATCCTTCTGCCTGTCCCAAATCAACAAGGATATGCCTGGCATCGACTCGCTGAATTACACCACTCAGCACATTCCCTTCTTTATGCGCAAACGTTCCGAAAATAAACTCATGTTCTGCTTCGCGAAGCCGCTGCATGACAACCTGTTTGGCCGTCTGGACTCCTATACGTCCGGCATCCAACGGATCAATTTCCACACTTATTTCCTCACCTAAATCAACACCCTTTTGTACTTTCCTGGCATCAGCCAATGCGATCTCGTGCCATGAATCGCTTGGTAATTCAACAACGATTTTTTTGGCATACGCCTTGATCTCTCCACTGGTGGAAAGTATATCAATGGTAACATCATAGTTCTTGTACGTTGAAAGCAAAGCTACCTTCACCGCTTCGAGCACTAGTTCTTTTGGCAAATTCCTCTCTGCCGCTAATTGAGTAATTGCTAGCAAGAAATCGTTTTTCATCTTACCAACTGCCCCTTTTGCTATTCATAATAAAGCAAAAATTAAAAAAGTGGGTTCTCACCCACTTCCGTGTCACGGCTAGAATATACCACGTTTTGAAATGCATTGCAATCAATAACGATGCTATATACGAGATCATGTTACGTAATTGATAATACAAATCTAAAAGAAAAAGCAGCAGCCCCACACAGTGAGAGCTGCTGCTTTTCCAATAATGCAATAATTTGCTATCGCTTAGCCCAGACTTGCTATACCGTCAAAATCAACCTGGTCAATGAAGAGTTCCAAGGACTCTTCGGTATTAGCTTCAATCATCACCATGAACCGTTCATCGACGAACACCATGTTGATGTAGCCATCTGATTCGTCCCATATCTCCCATGTGGGATACCCCCCCACAGTGACCTTTTTCATGTACATATCTGATGTCTCTATTTCAAAAGCTGTCTCCCACAATCCGAACCAGCCGAAACCATAGTAAAAAGCCGAATCAAAGATTGCCACACTGGCAGACTCGTCAGCGGATGTGTAGTCACCCCAGGCTTGAGTGAACGGATATTCGAACATAGTCATGCTCATACCATCGATATCATCAGCTTCCCATCCAGACGGTGCATCCGGGATATAAGCCATCATTTCTTTAAAATCCACCGGGTCTATCTCGCCGGGGTCCGGTAGTTCACCAGCAGTCCAGTCGGCAGTCGGCGCTGAGGTAGGTTTTTCTGTTCCGTCAGCCGTAGCTTCTTCTGTTTCAGCAGCAGTGGGTTCTTCTGTTGGTTCTGCAGTGGCTTCAGATGTTTCAGCCGACGTCGCTTCAGCGGTGGCTCCATCATCATCGTCACCATCACAAGCCACCATAACAACACAGCTTGTCATCAGAAGTAAAATTAAAATTAATGATAT
>CAZWIP010000014.1:0-30174 GCA_964634125.1 uncultured Dehalococcoidia bacterium | reverse complement strand
TTAATTGTAATATATTTTCGATGTTTTGTCTAGTATTTAATTGCCGGGTTAATATGTACATAGACGTCACCGACCCGGTGAAGTGGAGAATCAGGGGAGGACTGGCCTTCAAGGACCTGCTGGACCTCCTGAAGTACATGTTCAAAGCCGCTGTCCTCGGTTTCATTCTGAATCCCAAACAATGGTTCAACAAGAAACCAGAACATCCAGGCGAGTTCTAATCCACCTTTTGCTATGGATTTCCCCCCTTAATCAAACCAGTTGATATCTATCGTAACTAAGCCCGCATTAGGCGGTATCAAACTGAAGAGCGGAGTACCATCATGGCGCGATCTGATTATGATGCAATTGTGGTTGGAGCCGGATTTGGTGGTAGCGCTTGCGCTGGCCTGTTGGCAAAGCGAGGATTAAAGGTTCTTCTCGTTGAGAAAAATTCTCGCGCTGGAGGAAAGGCCACAACACTTACTAAAAAGGGATTCACCTATACCGCCTGGGTGGTGATTAGCGCGCCTGCTATTGATACCATCCTGCAAAAAGTCCTCGATGAGCTGGGGATGTCGGATAAGGCAGAACTGGTATCAGCCCCTGGAAACCAGGGGTGCATCTATCGAAGTCCTTCCGGACAATACAAGCAGACGCCCGAAATGTCCCCTGATACCGCCATGGACCCGAACATTATCTTCGACTGGCTGGAAGTTAAGGAAGAGGATCGCGAGGAATCCCTCAAATGTATGATGGACCTAACCCTTATGCCGTTTGAGGAAATCAGCAAGCTCGACAATATGAGCTTCGCCGATTGGCTGGGCCAGTATAAACTGCCCCCTCCAGTTATTGCGTTCCTCCTCGGGCCAGTGGCTGATGGTTGTTTCGTGATGCCGTTTGATGCCCTTTCAGCCTCGGAGGCTGTCCGAACCCTACAAGATATTTTTCTGCGCAATGGCGGGATATTCTGCAAAGGCGGATTTGGAAACCTGGCCGATACTTACGCATCTGCGGTAACTGCAAACGGCGGAAAGGTGATGATGCGCACCCGAACCGAGAAGATACTGGTGGAACAAGGCAAGGTCACTGGAGTGGTCACCGATAAGGGTACCTTCCGTGCTCCAATTGTTATCAGTAACGCTGGTATCCAGCCCACCGTTCTCAAACTGGTAGGTGAAGAACACTTCGATAAAAGCTATGTCAATTACACCAAAGAATTGATACCATCGCTCGGGTTTATGGGTACCCGCTATTTCCTGGATAAAAAGATCACTGATGTCCCGTATGGCGTCATCTTTTCAGATAACAGTACCTTGGACCCTCCAAAGGTGGATTGATGAGGCAAAGATCCTCAACCTTCCGGATGAAATTACTGTTTGGTTTGAGGTCCCGGATAACTATGACCCGAAAGCCGCGCCCAAGGGCAAACAGGTCATCATGACCGGATTCCTCTGTCCGGCCGATCCACAGATGAGTGCTAAAGAAAAGAAAGTTTGGTGGGATAAAGGTGAGGAGATAATGTTCAAGGCCTTCCCAGATATGCCCAAGCATATTGAGTCCAAGGAAGGATACTCAGTCACCGATGTCTCCAAACTCACCCGCGATCAGGTACTCCCAGGACAGGGCGGAGAATGCATCGGAATAGGACAGTATGTGGGACAAGCAGGAAAGAGCAAACCTTCCGCCAAAGCCCCGATCCAGGGTCTATTCTATGTTGGATGTGACGCGGGCGGCTATGGGATCGGGATTCATCAAGCCACGGATTCCGCCGTTAATGTAGCAGCTGAGGTGGCAAAATACCACCTGATGCGTACAGCCATGACATAGGAACAAATCAACCTTCGTTAAAATTTGAAAGGGCGCGAATTATCGCGCCCTTTTCTGTTTAGCATATCCTATCGAGCAGAGCACTCATCCAGTGAGCTGTCCGCTGTAGGCCAGGTAACCTTGCCACTCCGGAGGAGTTCGGAATGGGTAAACAACATAGGGATCACTTCCAGAGGGCTGGACTGGTTTCCTCAATAACTTCATCCCCGCTTCACTGGGCGTATGCCCTGCCTTTCGTTGATTGCAGGCTTTACAAGCACTGACCACGTTTTTCCAAGTGTGCTCCCCACTCCTATGGCGAGGGACTATATGGTCCAGAGTCAGTTCATGAACTTGTTTACCACAGTACTGGCAAGTGTACTTATCTCGTATGAATATCCTTCGCCTCGTTAGTTTCACCTGTGGACGTGGCCGCTTGACCATACGTCCAAGACGAACTACAGAAGGCGAGATCATTGAAAAAGTGACGCTTCGAACCGCGTCTGAGTTATCTTCTATAACCTCAGCCTTGCCACTGAGGATCAATACCACCGCTCTCTTGACCCGGCAGACATTGAGTGGCTCAAAGTTTTGATTTAGAATCAACACCGGATTGTTTAACATTGCAGTTGCAACTCCTAAATCCAGTTAAACTTACTTTACCAAGAAAACAAACTACATTGCAAACGCAATCCTGTTAATAAAAAAAGGCTCCCCTTCATTGCGTAGGGGAGCCTTCGTACAATTACCGTTTGCGATATTGTTTCCTTTTACGAGCGCGTCTGAGTCCAGGTTTTTGACGCTCTTTAATCCGGGAATCCCTGGTTAAAAAGCCATGACCACGAAGCGCAGATCTGAGATTCTCATCAGATACCAGCAAGGCACGGCTTATTCCATGCCTGATAGCACCAACCTGACCTGAGATTCCACCACCGTCAACCCTCGCAACCACATCAAACTTGCCTACCGTGTCCGTCACTTCAAATGGTTGCAGAGTTATTCGCCTGAGGCTCTCAGTGCCGTAGGTTTTCTCGAAGGGTTTGGAGTTCACTGTTATCTTCCCATCCCCCTGATATAACCTTACGCGTGCAATTGCCGATTTCCTTCGGCCAGTGCCGTAGTAATAGTGTGCTTGCTCCTCCAAACTAGCCCTCCTCAACCTTGCTTGATTCCTTTATCTGAGCACCGTGAGGATGCGTCGGCCCCTCATATACCTTCAGTTTCTTCAACATCGCTCGACCCAAAGGATTCTTGGGTAGCATTCCTCTTACAGCATGTTCGATGATCCTCGTCGGGTGTTTCTCAAGCATCTTCTCAAAAGTTACTTCCTTTAGACCTCCGGGATACCCTGAATGACGATAATATATCTTTTGTTTGGGCTTGTTCCCGGTCACTCTCACTTTCCCTGCATTCACAACGATAACGAAATCTCCTGTATCGAGATGACGCGTATATATCGGCTTGTGCTTCCCCTTGAGAAGTTGAGCTATCTCTGTTGCCAGACGACCAAGTGTTCTATCTGAGGCATCGACAACATGCCATTCCCGTTTGATATCCGAAGCTTTTGTCCTATATGTTTTCATAACTAAATCCAATATCAGAATAATTAACCTTAATCAAGCAAAGACCGTGTGGTGGTACGACCGGCTTTGCCCTACCTATCTCACCTGAACACGCTATCTCGAAAAACTCACTTACTTCCAACTTCCCCGATCCCACTTCCAAGAGACTGCCGACTGTTCGGCGTACCTGTTGAGGAAGAAAGGCCCTGGATACCATATCAAAGTACAAGAATTCGTTTTCCTGTTCAAACTCAGCCTTGGTCACCATGCGAACTGTGTTTTTGGTTGCTCCTTCCTTATTTGTAAAAGGAGCCAAATCGTGTTCCCCAAGCAGAATTTCGCTAGCCGCGTTCATGTTTTCGATATTCAGTTTTTTAAGTACAGAGTATGCCCATTTTCGGGAGATCGGTGATCGGACCGTACTGTTATTAATTGTGTACCGATACTCCCGACTAACCGCATCTCTCCTGGGATCAAAACTCGCCTTTACTATACACGCATCTTTAATTGCGATATCGGGCGATAGGTAAGAATTCAGAGCTTTTACAAATATCTCCGCGGAGAGTGTAGATAAGGTCTCAAACCCTACTACTTTACATTTGACATGCACTCCGGCATCGGTACGGCCAGCTCCATATAGCCGAATCATCTCCCCCGTGACTTTTTGAATAGCTTTCTCTACTTCCCCCTGTATCGTTGGCACATCTTTTTGTATCTGGAATCCGTGATACCGTGTGCCCTCATATTCGATTAGCAAAGCAATCTTAGCTATGCCAACTAACCTCTCTAAACCAACTCAAGTTGGACCATGGATGCGCCATCGCCACTACGTGGTCCCAGTTTTGACATTCTTGTATAACCACCCACTCTCATTGTATACCTTGGCGCTACCTCATCGAATACTTTCTTTACCACATCTTTACGAGTAATAAATGCCAATGCTCGACGTCGAGAACTCAAATCACCAGCTTTACCAAGGGTTATCATCTTTTCTGCCAGTGATCGAACTTCCTTGGCCTTCGGCTCAGTGGTCACGATTTTTCCATATCTTAAAAGGTCGGTTACCTGATTGCGATACATTGCGATTCGGTGATCAGCTGTCCTCGACAACTTCCGTCCCGACATCCGGTGCCTCATTTCCCCTCCTTCACTTGGAACCTTTCCTGCAGTTTCCGCCGCATTAATTCGAGTTCTGATTCCTCAGGTTCTTCCTCTTCACCGGATACCTGTTCTCCTTCTACTTGTTCTGTTTCGTCACCCTCAGCAATTTCCAACAATCCCATCTTTGCCAACTGCTCTTGCACTTCGTTCCACGACTTCTCACCAAAGTTCTTTAGGCCAAGCAGTTCATCTTTACTTTTCTCCAACAGAGCTCCAGTAGTGGTAATTCCACCCCGTCTCAGTGCATTGAAGGTACGTGATGACAATCCCAAATGGTCTAGTGGAATATCCGTTTGCTCCGGTTCCACTTCAGCTTCCTCAACAACAGCGATAGTCTCCTCTGGTATCTTGCCAAGGTTGGCTAATGTAGAGAATTGTCGTATTAAAATCTTAGCAGCTTCAGACATCGCATCATCTGGAGTAATTGTGTTATCAGTCCAAATGTCCAATATCAGGCGATCATAATCACTACGATCTTCTACTCTTGTCTTTTCTACCTTATAATTGATTCTCCGTATCGGTGTGAAAACAGCATCTATGGGTAGAACTCCAATGGGTCTCCCTTCATTGGAACCTGCAGTGACATATCCTTTACCAATTTCAACGATCAATTCAGCATTTAACGTAGCATCAGATGAATCCAACGTTGCCAGTTGATGATCAGGATTCACGATTTCAAAATCAGCCGATGATTTAATATCCCCAGCCCGAACCACTCTTTCCCCCGAAACCTCGAGAGTGAGCGTATCAGAACGATCCACCATATGCTCAAACTTAAATCGGACTCCCTTTAGATTCAGTAGAAACTCCATGATATCTTCCTTCATGTGAGGAATCGTGGAGAATTCATGCTGTATCCCATCGATCTTGACTGCTGTAACCGCCGCTCCGTTCAATGAACTCAGAAGAACTCGTCTCATGGCATTTCCCAAAGTGAGACCATATCCAGGTTCCAACGGTTCGATGACGAAACGCCCACAGTCTTCGGACACTACTTGATAGTCTATTGTTGGACTTATAGTCTCAGGCAAATTACTGACCTCCGAAAGGGAATGCATATTACTTAGAATAATACTCTACTATGAGTCTTTCGTTTATTGTTCCACCGATGTCTTCTCTTGACGGTTGTGTTAAAACCTTTGCAGTAAGGTTTGTTGCGTCAACACTCAACCACCCAGGAATCTGTTTACTACTCAGGTTTTGTGCCGCACTCTGATAAGGGAACAGCTTCTCCTTGCCGGCTTTCCATGCAATCATATCACCCGGTTTAACCGCACAAGAAGGTATATCGGTTTTTCGCTCATTGATTGAAAAATGTCCGTGTCGAACCAACTGTCGAGCCTGCCGCAGGCTATCGGCAAAACCAAGCCGATAGATCACATTATCCAGCCTCATTTCCAGCATTCGAAGCAGATTTTCACCAGCTAATCCAGGTTGCCTTCCAGCTTTCACAAAATATATCCGCAGCTGCCGTTCCAGTATGCCATAAGTATTCTTGGCCTTCTGTTTCTCCATTAATCGGATGCCATATTCGGATTTCTTTTTTGGGCGACGTCCCTTTGTTCTCCGCTTGAACTTCCCCGCTGCTTGCTGGTTCTTTTTTTCGATAGCGCACTTCGGAGAAAGACACCTTTCTCCTTTAAGCATCAGTTTTTCGTCATTTCGTCGGCAGAGCCGACATACGGGCCCAGTGTAACGGGCCATAGGCCTCCTCCCTCAGTACAGGGTAAAACTTAACAACTGCGTTTCACCCCAGTTTCATTTCAGATTTCCGTTATATTCGCCTCTTTTTCCGAGCTCGGCACCCATTGTGAGGCGTGGGAGTAACATCCCTGATACTCAACACATTGAGGCCAGTTGCTTGCAATGTACGTATTGCAGCTTCACGTCCACTACCGGGACCTTTTATATGAACATCAATATGACGTAATCCGTGTTCCATTCCTCGCTGCGCTACCTCCGCAGCGGCTCTTTGTGCAGCATAGGCAGTTCCCTTGCGGGATCCTTTGAACCCCATAGTCCCTGAACTTCCCCAAGTTATTACGTTTCCTGAGACATCAGTTAGGGTAATTATCGTGTTGTTGAATGTGGACTGTATATACGCCCGTCCCCTAACGATACCTTTTCGTTCACGTCGCTTTACTCCTGAACCACCTTTTTTTGCTGCCATATTATCCTCTCTAACAGACTATGAATTCTACTTCTTGGTCGCACCACGGCGTCGGCCTCTGCCAGCTACCGTCTTCTTCGGCCCGCGCTTGGTTCGCGCATTGGTTTTTGTTCTTTGTCCATGAACAGGAAGACCTCTTCTGTGCCTTATTCCACGATAACTACCTATCTCAATGAGCCTTTTGATATTGAAAGTGACTTCTCTTCTGAGGTCGCCCTCAACCTTAAATTCTTTGTCAATAGTTTCGCGAATCTTATTAAGCTCTTCATCAGAAAGGTCTTTGACCCTGGTGTTTGGATCAACGCCAGTTTGGTCCAATATCTTCTTGCTGATGGTGGGCCCAATACCATAAATATAGCGGAGAGATATCTCCACTCGTTTGTTTGCTGGAATATCAACACCCGCAACACGTGCCATTTCTACTCCTTAAAAGAATACCCCAGAAGCTCAAACGCTTCTGGCAGTATCTTATCCTTGCCTCTGCTTATGCCGAGGATTAGTACAAATTACCCGTAAAACCCCTTTTCTTTTCACAATTTTGCAATTGTTGCAACGGGGTTTAACTGATGCTCTAACTTTCATCACGCCCTCAATATTACCAAAAATACCTACTTAAAACGATAAGTAATGCGTCCACGAGAAAGATCATAAGGTGATAGTTCTACCAGTACACGATCACCACGCACAACCTTGATAAAATAGCGTCTCATTTTTCCTGAGGCATGAGCTAAGACCAAGTGTCCATTGGGTAGCTCTACCCTGAACATACCATTGGTCAAGGGCTCTACTACGGTTCCCTCAACCTCAACTGCCTCTTTTTTCGCCATATATCTCCCTCGCCGACCTCCTATAGTGATCCTATAATCCTGTCAAACAACATGCTCTATAACCGAGTCAGTATTTCGGCTCCTTCATCAGTTATTGCAATTGTATGCTCGAAATGAGCCGAAAGGCTGCCGTCAGCCGTAACCACTGTCCATCGATCATCAAGTACTTTTGTCCGCCACCCACCTGCATTTACCATTGGTTCCAATGCGAGAGTCATTCCTCTCTTGAGCACCGGTCCCTGCCCAGCAGTTCCGTAGTTCGGGATCTGCGGTTCTTCATGCATATCTCGTCCTATGCCGTGCCCTACATACTCGCGAACAACGGAAAATCTCCGTTCTTCAGCATATTTCTGGATGGCAGCTGAGACATCTCCCAGATGCGCTCCCTCGCGAGCCTCCAAAATCCCTGCTTGTAACGCTCCGCGGGTTGCGTCAATTAATGCTTCGGTTTTCTTGCTTATATTTCCTACAGCTACCGTGATGGCAGAATCGCCCTGAAAGCCATTATAAACTGACCCTACATCAATGGCAACTATATCACCTTCCTGCAAAACGCGTTTCCCCGGAATGCCATGGACGACTTCTTCATTAACCGATGCACAAACCGATGCTGGGTAGCCACGATACCCTTTAAACGATGCAGTCGCGCCGTTTTCTTCCAATATTCTGGCAGCAATGGCATCCAGCTGTCCGGTAGTTACCCCAGGCTTTATTTCATTTTTTAAAGTATCGAGAACGGTCGCGACAATTCGCCCTGCTTCTCGCATCACGCCGATTTCACGCGGCGATTTGACAATAATTCCCATTTTGCCTAGGCCAGTGCAGCAAGCATCTCTTTGGTCACTGCACCAACTGGCTGATTGCCATTGACCTCCAGCAATTTACCCTGTCCTCTATAGTAATCGATCAGTGGTGCTGTTTGGTTACTATAAACTTCAAGCCGATTCCGAACAGTCGTCTCGTTATCGTCATCCCGCTGATACAACTCACCACCGCAATGATCGCATTTGCCTGCCTCTTTGGGAGGGGCATCAACCATGTGGAATGGCGCCTGACAACCTCGGCAAATCCACCGTCCGGATAGCCGTTTGATCAACTCTTCATTCGGTACAGCAACTGAGACCGCTTTATCAACATTCTTGCCTTCAGCAGTCAGCGCTTTATCCAACGCCTCTGCCTGCGGAATAGTCCGTGGGAATCCGTCCAGAAGGAATCCGCTGGCACAATCCGGTCTGGCAATACGATCAAGCACCATCTTCACGGTGACATCATCAGGGACCAATTCCCCTTTATCCATATAGGTCTTTGCAGTATTGCCTAGCTCAGTTCCCCTGCTGAGATTGTCTCTGAATAGATCGCCTGATGCCACATGCGCTAACCCTTTCTCTTTTACAAGCGCCACTGCCTGAGTCCCTTTGCCCGCACCTGGAGCACCTAATAGTATGATATTCACCTGATCTTCTCCCGTACGTTACTTGATAAATCCTTCGTAATGGCGCATTAAGAGCTGCGCCTCCATTTGTCTCATTGTATCCAGAACAACACCAACCACAATCAGAAGTCCTGCACTACTGAGTAGCATCAATGACTGTGCCTGATCTACACCAGTTCCCATCAACACCATTGCAAAGAGGGGCATAATCGCAACGAGTCCGAGGAACAACGCCCCTCCCCAGGTAAGCCGAAAATGTACGCCACCCAAATATGCTGCTGTTTGTTTTCCGGGACGAATACCCGGAATAAAGCCTCCTTGCTTTTGCAAGTTCTCAGGAATGTTCTGTTGCTGAAATGTAATCATACCATAGAAGAAGGTAAACCCAACAACCATGAAGAAATACAACCCCCAATAGAACCACCAATAGTCACCTGTAGCATTGAATAAGTCTTCATAAATGAAATTAGCGAAACTACTCTCACCCCTCTCTCCTACAAAATAGCTTGCAATCGTACCTGGGAACACCATGACTGCCATAGCAAAAATGAGTGGAATCATTCCTGTTGAGTTAACTTTCATTGGAATATGTGTTCCGCCACTTTGCCGATATACTTTCCCACCGCGAAAAGTACTGCGTGAATATTGAACAGGAATACGCCTGTTAGCTTCAGTAACATAAACTATGAAGAGAGCGATTACAATAAGCAAAATTGCTAATTTAACCAATCCCCAGAATTGGAAAATATCCCAATTGTAATAAATATTCTGGGGAACGGACGCTACAATGCCCCCGAATATTAAAATCGATATCCCATTCCCAATCCCGTGCTCTGTTATTCGTTCCCCCAACCAGACAAGGAAAACCGTACCTGCTGTGAGTGTGATTATCATCGAAACTGTCGGGAGGAAGTCTCCTCCACTAAGCCCCAGATTCGGAATAGGATCCGGGTCAAACATCGCATTCATCAGCACAAGTTGTCCATAACCCTGGAATATTGCCAGCGGTACGAGAAGCCAGTGAGTATACTGATTAATCTTATTTCGACCTTCTTCACCTTCCCGAGCTAACATCTGTAGCCTGGGAATCACTGGAACAAGAAGCTGCATTATAATGGATGCAGTAATATACGGATAAACTCCCAAAGCAACTATACCGAGTTTTTGGAGAGCTCCACCACTGAACATATCCAGCATCGCGAATCCAGTGTTGTCGCTTACCAGTCCCTCGAGAGCTTTAGGATCCACACCCGGAATTGGTATGTGTGCAAGAAACCTGAAAAGAACCAGGATTGCGAATGTAAAAAGCAGCTTCCGTCTCAGGTCGGGGTGATGAAAAGCATCTATTGCTGCCTGGATCAGTTTGGGCATTCCGCCCTGCCTCGCCGGACGTTGCATCAGGCGATCACCTCCGCTGTTCCCCCCAAAGATTCAATCTTGTTCCTGGCAGACTGCGAGAATTTATTGGCTTTAACCGCCAACTTATGATTCAGGTCACCATCACCCAGCACCTTCACGGGTTTCTTCAGCCCTTTGATGATTCCTGCTGAGACCATTGCCTCCGGTGTTACCTCTGTCCCTTCAGGGAAGATATTCAGTCGATCCAAGTTTACAACGGAATATTCCACGCGAAAGATATTGTTGAAACCGCGCTTGTATGGTAACCGCTTGACCAAAGGATTCTGCCCACCCTCGAATAGTGGGTGCACTCCCCCTCCAGATCGCGAGTTCTGTCCTTTCAAACCACGACATGAATATGTGCCATGACCACTTCCTACACCTCGGCCTATTCTTTTTCGACTATGCTTTGAACCCTCTGGAGGGCGTAACTCATTCTGCTTCAAGTATCACCTTCCTAGCCTATCTCTTCCACTTGTACTAAATGTCTGACTTTTTGAATCATTCCGCGGATTTGTGGCGAATTATCATGTTCTACCACACCATTCAACGAACGAAGTCCTAATGCTTCCACTACCTTTCTCTGGTTTTTGTTATATCCGATAGTGCTCTTTTTCCAGGTAATGCGCAACTTCGACATATCAATCCTTTTCCACACTTTGTGCAACTGCCTTACCGCGGAGTGCCAGCTCTTTTTCAGGATCTTTTAACTGAGAAAGAGCCGTCATAGTAGCCTGAACAACATTGATGGGATTAGAACAACCCAATGACTTTGTCAATATATCTCTTATTCCCGCATGTTCCAACACAGCCCGAACCGTTTTCCCCGCTATAACTCCGGTTCCGGGAGACGCTGGCTTTAGAAATACCTTGGCAGCACCAAACTTGGCGGTTATTTCATGTGTAATTGTAGTATCCTTCATTGGAACATTAATAAGATTTCTTCTTGCTTTTGCAACGCCTTTTCTAATCGCAATAGGAATTTCGCCACCTTTTCCAAGTCCGAAACCAACATGTCCTTGATTGTCACCGACCACCATCAGTGCACTGAATGAGAGCTTTCGTCCACCTGTCACTGTCTTGGCTACACGTCTGATGTGAACGAGTGTCTCAGTTAGCTCGAGTTCTTCTGGATTAATCTTTTGATTCATACAAACCTCAGAATTTCAGTCCGGCCTCTCTAGCTGCATCAGCTAATGCCTTAACTCTTCCGTGATATTTAAACCCGCCACGGTCAAATACAACCTGCTCAAATCCTTTTTCTCGAGCTTTCTTGCCTATAGTTTCCCCAACAATTTTAGCATCATCTGTCTTTGACCCGGAACGCGCTTTTATCTCAGGATTCAGTGATGAAACTGAGAGCATGGTACATCCTGCAACGTCATCCAAAAGCTGTGCATAGATGTACTTCAGACTGCGGTATACGCACAAACGCGGTCTTGCATCAGTTCCCGAAACTTTTTTCCGTAGTCTTTCGTGTCTGCTCTTCCGAGCGATTCTAACATAAGCAGTATTTGCCATAACTATATTCTTTCTTAATTGATTGCCATTTACTTCCGGGCACCAACCTTACCCGACTTGCCTGCCTTGAGACGTACGTATTCACCAGAATACCTGATACCTTTGCCTTTGTAATGATCAGGCGGTCTCACAGCTCTGATCTTCGCTGCAATCTCTCCAACCAGTTCCCGATCAATTCCAGAGACGATTATTTTATTGGTTCCTTCAACCTGAAGAGTTATTCCAGGAGGAGCAGAGACCTCGACAGGATGCGAATAACCCACTTGCAAAACAATCTTTTCCCCTGCCAACTGAACTCTATAACCTACTCCTACAATATCCAGCACCTTCTGAAATCCGTCGCTCACCCCTTGAACCATGTTCGCTGTAAGTGCCCTGGTAAGGCCATGCAATGAGCGATGCATTTTATTATCAGTAGGCCTCGAAATAGTTAGAACACTTTCTTCCAAGTTGAACTGTATATCGGGATGAAAAGAACGGCTAATCGTCCCTTTAGGCCCTTTAGCAGTAACCTCGCTCCCATTGAAAGTTATTTCAACCCCTTTGGGAACTGGTATCGGTCGCTTTCCTACTCTTGACATTATCTATTTCCTAATAAAACTCGATAAACTTTTCTATCCAGTCTTGTTTGTTTACCAGACATAACACAAGACTTCACCACCCACACCCATCCTCCAAGCTTGCTTACCAGTCACAATACCCTGTGGCGTTGTCAGTATGGCAATACCTAACCCACCATAAATTCGAGGGACATCACCTTTCCCTGCATAAACTCGAAGGCCAGGTTTGCTTACTCTTTTGAGCCCTTTCAATATAGGCTCTTTATCGCTGGTGTATTTCAAATCAATTCGAATAAACCGCTGGGATAATGTGTCACCTTTCAATATCTCGTAGTCTTTGATAAAGCCTTCATCTTTAAGAATCTTGGCAATGGCGATTTTAACCCTCGATGACGGCACACGCGCGAAATCAGCGCCAACCATATTTGCGTTTCTTATCCTTGTCAACATATCGGCTATGACATCAGTTGTACTCATGGTTGTTCTCCAAGATTACCAGCTCGACTTCCGAACCCCAATTATTTGCCCTTCATTCGCAAGCTTCCGGAAACATATACGGCACATTTCGAAATGTCGCATGTAACCCCGAGGCCGACCACACAGACGGCATCTATTCCTGTGTTGTACCTGATACTTCGGAGTTCTTCGTGATTTTGCTATCTGAGAAGATTTTGCCACAGTATCTCCTTACTTATTCTCGGACGAAGGGCATTCCCATTAGTTCGAGCAATCGCCTTCCTTCTTCATCGTTACGCGCGGTAGTAACAATATTTACCTGCAAACCCCTGATTTTATCTATCTTGTCATAATCTATCTCTGGAAACAGTATCTGTTCCCGGATTCCCAGAGAATAGTTACCCCGACCATCAAACGAATCCCTGGGAACGCCCTGAAAATCCCTGGTGCGGGGAAGTGCTGCATTGATTAGCCGATCAAGGAACTCATACATCATTTTTCCTCGAAGGGTAACCATTGCACCAATGGTCATTCCCTCACGAAGCTTGAAACTTGCTATTGATTTCCGGGCTTTTGTCGATACGGGTTTCTGTCCGGAAATCGCGCTAAGATCTGCCGTCGCTGCTTCAACAGCACGGGGATTTTGGATGGCCTCTCCCAAACTAATATTGAGTACGACCTTCTCTAAACGAGGAACCCTCATTGAGCTCTTGTACTCGTTCTCCTTCATCATCTGAGAGATGATTTCTTCACGGTATCTTTGTTTTAGACGTGGGACTGATGCCATCAGTCGATCACCTCTTGGCATTTCTTGCATACTCTCACTTTGTTCCCACCTTCCAGAAAACGAAAACCTACACGTGTAGGTTGATTACACTTCTTACAAATAAGCTTCACATCAGACACATGAATCGGAGCTTCCTTCTCGACGATTCCCGCTTGTCTTACTGCAGCAGTGGGCTTCATATGTCGTTTGATCATATTAATGCCCTCAACGATGAGGCGATCCTTATCATGCATGGAAATCAGGACCTTTCCTTTTCTCCCTCGATCTCTTCCCAGCGTTACAACGACTTCGTCGTTTTTTCGAATTTTGCTCATCACAACACCTCGGGAGCCAAAGAGACTATTTTCATATAGTTTTTCTCTCGAAGTTCCCTTCCTACAGGGCCAAATATGCGGCTTCCCTTCGGATTACCCCTTTCGTCCAATATAACCGCAGCATTCTCATCAAACTTAATATATGAGCCATCCTTGCGGCCGTATGTCTTTGCGACACGCGCTACAACGGCACGCACCACATCACCTTTCTTTATAGCAGCACCGGGCATTGCTTCTTTGACTGAAGCAACAATAAGATCACCCACTCCGGCGTATCTTTTCCGTGTACCGCCAGGTATCCCGAAACACATAATCTCCTTTGCTCCGGAATTATCTGCAACTCTAAGTCTTGTGTATATCTGAATCATGGTTCCTTATTCCATCTCAAAACAGGCATGTCTATGCCTTACTGAGTTTCTCTGCCACACGCCACCGTTTCTCTTTGGATAATGGGCGTGTTTCAATGAGTTTTACCCTATCGCCTACTTTGCAACTATTTGCTTCATCATGGGCTTTGAACTTTTTACTGTGTTCCATATATTTCTTATAGCGAGGATGCTGACGACGTGCTTTTACAACCACCACCACTGTTTTATCCATTTTATTGCTAATCACATCGCCTACCAGCGTTCTTCTGTTACCCATAACGCTTAACTCCCCGAAAGTTCCTTTTCTCTAATTACTGTCTTCAGCTGGGCAATCCTCTTTTTAACCATTTTTATTTCACGATAGTTCGTCAACTGTTTGGTTGCTAGCCTAAACCTCAAGTTGAAAAGCTCCTGTCGAGAACTACCAAGTTCTCTAACCAGTTCCTCATAATTTAGTTTTCGAATCTCGCTTGTTTGCAATTCTCTATAACTCCATTCAGGAAATTCTACTTCAATATATCCTTGGTAGCAATCTGAGCGGCGATAGGCAATTTCTGAGCCCCTAAACGCAATGCTTCTTTAGCCAAACCCTCGCGGATACCACCAATCTCAAATAGAATTCTGCCGGGTTTCACCGGAGCAACCCAGTGATCCGTAGCACCTTTGCCCTTCCCCATTCGGGTCTCGGGCGGTCTTGACGTTACAGGTTTATCGGGAAAAACGCGAATCCATACTTTCCCGCCTCGTTTTAAGTGCCTAACGATAGCCCGCCTTGCAGCTTCTATCTGGCGACTGGTTATCCACGCAGGCTCCAATGCCTGCAAGCCATAATCCCCAAAATGCACCGTATTCCCTGTGTGCGCCTTTCCTTTCATGCGACCACGTTGATGCTTGCGAAACTTAACTTTTCTTGGTTGTAACATTTATGATCACTCCGCAGTTGTCTCAGCAGGTCCAGATACACTGGCCTCGGGAGTAAGATAATGATCAGGAACAACATCACCCAGGTAAATCCAGACTTTCACTCCAATCTTCCCTGTTGGAGTATGCGCCTCAGCAATAGCATAGTCAATATCTGCTCGCAGTGTATGAAGTGGAACGCTGCCCTGATGTTCACCTGTACGTCGAGCTATCTCTGCGCCTCCAAGTCTTCCCCCGATACCTACTTTTATTCCTTTGGCACCTGCTTCCATCGTTTGAGAAATAGCTCTCTTCATTGCCCTGCGGAACGCTATCCTTCTTTCAAGTTGATCGGCAATGTTCCTTGCCACTAGATAAGCATCGAGCTCAGGCGTTCGGATTTCCCGAATATTCAGATGTACTTTCTTCTTTGTCAGTGCTTGTAAAGCAGTCCTCACCTCATCTACCCGCGACCCGCCTCTGCCAATAACAATACCCGGCCTAGATGTATGAATAGATACTGTCACCTCGCCAGTACCACGTTCTATCTCAACCTTGGAGATCCCTGCACCTTTATAAGTTGATTCAATAGCCCGGCGAATTGCCAGGTCCTCATGTAATAGATTGGCATAGTTCTGATCGTCATGCCATTTTGATAGCCATGTCTTATATGAACCAAGCCTAAAACCTACTGGATGGACCTTTTGTCCCATCTAAATCTCCTCAACCACAACTGTGATATGGCTTATTCGTTTGAGAATCGGACTTACTCTGCCACGACCCGCATATCGAACTCTTTTCATCATTGGGCCTTTGTCAACATAGGCCCTGGTAACTTTCAAATCAGATGGTGCCATCTGATAATTGTTTTCTGCATTTGCAACAGCACTCCTGACCACACGAGCAACTCTTCTGGCTGTGGGGCTTGGTGTAAAATTGAGGATAGCTAGTGCCTCATCAGCGCTCTTCCCTCGTACCATATCTACTACCCGTCGTGCTTTTTTGGGCGAGACCCTAACCCCTTTTGCTTGCGCTCTTACTTCCATTTTTAACCTTTGTTTAATGATTACTATTTCTTACGCGAAATTCTCTCTGATTTGGAAACGTGCCCTCGATATGTTCTCGTTGGAACAAATTCTCCTAATTTATGACCAACCATGTTTTCGGTGATGAAGATGGGTACATGCCTCCTGCCATCGTGAATTGCCAGTGTTAAGCCAAGCATGTCGGGAACTACCATTGAGCTACGAGCCCAAGTCTTTATCACAGCTTTCCCGCCACTCGCCTTAAGAGCGTTCACTTTCTTCATTAACTTGGCATCAATAAATGGTCCTTTTTTCGTGGATCTTCCCACCTGAACCTCCGCTTACTTCTTCTTCTTCCTTCTAAGAATCATATTATCAGTTCGTTTGTTCTTCCTTGTCTTGACCCCATAAGCAGGCTTCCCCCAAGGAGTCTTGGGTCCCGGTAATCCTATGGGTGCACGCCCTTCACCACCGCCATGAGGATGGTCACTTGGGTTCATTGCCGAACCACGTACAACGGGTCTCCATCCCATCCAGCGTTTTCGCCCGGCCTTGCCCAGTGTAATGCTATCATGATCAACGTTACCAATCTGCCCAACTGTAGCCATACAGTCAGTTCTGACGCGGCGAATTTCTTTTGAAGGGAGTCTGATAAGCGCGTAGCTACCTTCACGAGCCATTAATTCAGCCGAGTTCCCAGCACTTCGCACCATCTGTCCCCCTCTTCCCGGAGAGAGTTCAATGTTGTGAATGGTTGTACCGGTTGGGATGACTCTAAGCGGTAGAGCATTCCCCGTTTTGATTTCAGCATTCTCGCCTGACATGATTGCATCACCAGGTTTGAGACCCACCGGAGCCAGTATATATCGCTTTTCACCATCAGCATAATGAATGAGTGCTATGTTTGCAGATCGGTTAGGATCATATTCGATTGCAGCTACTTTTCCTGGAATTCCAGTTTTATCCCGCTTGAAATCGATAATCCGGTATTTTCGCTTGGCACCTCCGCCACGATGCCGTACGGTTAATCTGCCCGTATTGTTTCTGCCGCCCTTCTTCCGCAGAGGTACTGTCAGCGATTTTTCCGGTTTCGTTTTAGTTATCTCACTAAACGTCAGTCCGGTCATACCCCTTCTGCCGGGTGAAGTTGGCTTATATATCTTTAATGCCATGATACTTTATCCTAGACCCCTTCGAATATCTCGATCTTGTCTCCAGGTTTAAGCGTAACAATTGCTTTTTTCCAGGCGGGTCTGCGTCCCTTTAGCCTACCGTATCCCTTCGGCTTCACAGGAACCGTAATCACATTGACCGAAACAACAGTTACTCCAAACGCCTTCTCTACCGCTGCCTTTATTTGGGTCTTGTTGGCTTTCTTCTCTGTCTCAAAAACATATTTATTCTGATGCATCAGATCAGTATTTTTTTCAGTAATCACAGGTCGGCGTAGCACTTCGTAAATATCCATTTGAATCTTTTATCCTTCAACAGCTACCTGACTCTTTCCCCAAAGCTCCTCGACTGTGCGTACTGCTTCTGAGGTCATTATCAGATTCTTGTGAGAGAGCAAGTCAACAACATTTAGTTGCCTGGCTTCGATTGCATTGATCCCTTTGATGTTGTTTGCCGACATGGCAATGTTTGAATCGGTAGATGATAGAGCGATGAGTGCGGAACGGTCTATCGCCAACGCATCCAGAATTCCTTTAATCTTTTTTGTTTTTGGTTCGCTCATCTCAATCTTATCAATCACTTTCAACTCGCCATCTGCAACTTTTGCGGAGAGCATGCACTTGATCGCTAATCGCCGCATTTTTTTCGGCATCGCCTGCCGATAGCTTCTCGGCCGCGGACCAAAAGTCACACCTCCGTGCCGACGCAGTGGTGATCTTAAGCTTCCTGCCCTTGCTCGGCCAGTGTGTTTTTGCCGATACAGTTTTCGTGTACTTCCAGAAACCTCACTACGTGTTTTGGTATTAGCTGTGCCAACCCGAGCATTAGCATGTTGCCTTACCATCGCTTGATGAACAACAGCCTCATTCATTGGCACACCAAAGACACTCTCATTTAGTTCGAGTTGTCCTACTTCAGAACCGGTAGTGTTGTATACTTGGACCTGCATCGTGTTTCCTCTTCAGTTTTGGCCAACAAAAACAGCCGACAGCTTACAGAGAAATTTTACGATTGTTAACTGTATGCTGTGGGCTGCCGGCCAACTACGCCTTATGACGCTTCGCGTGAAGCCGTAAATCTACCCAGACTACTGTATCATACCTGAAATATTGGTAATGTCAAGAGGGAAAAGCTAGAAATACTCTCATGGGATTAATCGACATCTCCAGATATCACCATATCAAGCCCTTTGTTAACAAAAAACATTGTGGTACTTAAACCTCCATTTGGTGTATTATATGCCTAATGTGATTGATACAGTATAGAAAACAATACCATCAATCGGCGAAAGGAGTATGCTCATGGCAAGCATAATTAAAGTCACCGGGGTTCACAAAACATATAATACAGGGAAGATCAAAGTACACGCTTTAAGGGGAGCAGATTTGGACGTGGCAGAAGGAGAAATGGTCGCAGTTATGGGACCGAGCGGCTGTGGCAAAACCACCCTGTTGAATTGTCTCTCTGGGATCGATAACATCGATGAAGGCGAGATTTTTGTCAAAGGCAATCATATTCCCAAGATGTCCGATAAGGAACGTACCAGGTTCCGGGCTGAAGAGATGGGATTTGTCTTCCAGGCATTTAATCTTTTGCCTGTACTGAGTGTTGTTGAAAATGTTGAATTGCCATTGCTGGTATCCGGGGTCAAGCAGAGCAAGGCCAGAAAACAAGCTGAGGAAATCCTGGGATTGGTGGGACTGGGTGATCAGAAAAGCAAACGACCCGCCGAACTCTCCGGAGGCCAGCAACAGAGAGTTGCCGTAGCCCGAGCCCTGGTAAATGAACCAGCGATAGTCTGGGGCGATGAGCCAACCGGTAATCTGGACAGTGAAACCTCGATGGAGATTATGGAAATTCTTCGCCAATTAAACAAACAAAAAAGACAAACCTTTGTATTGGTGACACATTCCGATGAAGTGGGTAACATCACTGATCGGATTATACGCATGAGAGATGGAGTAATCGAAAACTAGATCGATAGGTTGTAAAGGGAGAGCATCATGGAAGATCTAAAAGCCCTGTTAATGCCCCTTCTGGTTATCTTTGTAATATGTGCGGTGGTCCTTAGCATAAGTGCCCTTAGAAATAAGGTGTTGTTTAAGATGGGAGCCCGCAACGTTCCCCGTAGACTGGCAAATACTGTACTTACTGTTTTAGGGCTCATGCTTGCTGCAATGATCTTTTCTGCTTCATTTGCTACTGGCGATACCCTCACACACTCCATTCGCAATCTTTCCGTGGAGTTTCTTGGCGAAGTGGATATCATGGTAATGAAGAAAGGGGCGGATTTTAATGCGCTTCAAGGCCATCTCCTGGAAACCAGCGAAACTTCCAGATACTTCGACCAAACTGAATTGGAGAACGTTAACAACACCCTTTCTGAACTGATCGACAACGGAACAATCGACGGTATCGCTCCCGCAATCATCGAAACGGTTCCGGTAGTTGCAGAAGTATCAGATTTGAATGAACCCGTGGTGACACTTCTGGCATTTGACTATAGACATATGGAGACATTTGACCCTCTACTCGATGAACGTGGAAAGGAACTCTCCTTAAAGCAACTCGAAGATCTCGGAGGCGATTATACCTACATTAATACGGCCCTGGCTGAGGAACTTGAGGTTGGAATCGATGATGAGATCAATGCGTATTTGTATCTGGGTATTGAAGAGATACTCTCCAAACTGGGAGTTGAAAACCTGCCACCTGATACAAATATTGAGGAGTTCTTTGCTAGTCTGGACATCGAAGCAGCGATGGCCAATTTGGGTATTGAGCAAATGCCTTCTGAATCGGATATGCAACAAACATTACTCAGTCTTAGCTTAAAAGAAATACCGCTCACCATAGCTGGCATATATGAAACCGGAGGAAATCCTTCCACTTTCAGTTTCGATAGTTCATCTTCAATTGTTGTGCCACTCTCACAAATGCAATCTTACCGATCACCCGGTTCAAACGATATTAATCACATTCTTATCACAAACAAAGGTGATGCCTTTACTGGAGCTACACACTCTGAACTAGTCATGGATATCCTGGAACCATCTTTAGAAGGAACCGAATTCAAAGCAGATCCCATCAAGAAGGATGCTCTAGACGATGCAGATGAGGGAGGAGCCCAGTTTTCAACGATATTCCTTGTTTTCGGCAGTTTCTCCATCATAGCAGGTATCCTGCTCATTTTTCTCATCTTTGTGATGCTGGCCGCTGAACGCAAACAGGAATTGGGGATAGCGCGAGCGGTGGGAACACAACGTGGTCATATTATCCGTCTGTTCACATTCGAGGGAATTCTGTATGCACTTGTAGCTTCTGCTGTCGGGGCTGGTCTTGGCTTGTTAGTCAGTTGGGGGGGGATGGAGCTTCTGAACTCAGCATTCAAGGAGATGGGTTTCAAGATCGTTTTTGATTTTACCAGCAGTGGCCTAATCATATCCTATCTTATGGGAGTGCTCTTCACTCTTTTAATCGTGGTAATCTCTGCATGGCGAGTAAGCAATCTAAATATTATCTGTGCTATTAAGGACATCCCTGAACCACAACAAGAAGGAAAACGAAATATAAAAAGCCTTCTAATAGTGGTCCTTTTCCCAATATTGGGCTCTTTGCTGATTGCACTTGGAATCCAGGCAACCCAATGGGGCCCATATTCAATAGGGGTATCATTAATGATCATCGGTTTATGTATGCTAATGCGAAAGCGACCTTTCCGCATGCCAGACCGACCTGCTTATACACTTGCCGGAATTTTGCTCGTGGTCTTCTGGCTTTCGCCTGTGGAATGGCACCCTAAAGGGGAGGAAATGGGAGCAGGATTTGAGATGTTTATACTAACTGGCATCATGCTTGTTATGGGTTCCGTTTGGGTGGTCATGTACAACTCAGATCTTCTGCTCAAAGCCATTATGTTCATATTCGGACGAATGAGTTCGTTGACACCAATGATCAAAACAGCAGTTTCGTATCCCATGGCGAGCCGCTTCCGCACCGGCATGGCAGTATCCATGTTTGCCTTGATTATATTCACGCTTGTTTACATGTCCTCAATGACAGCATCATTCCGCGATGTGATCAACGACACTGACAGAGTTGCCGGCAGTTTCCATATCAGAGCCAACGTCGTAAATCCCATCAGCAATATCAAAACTGCTCTCGATGAATCCGGAGGGATTGGGGCAGATAGTTTTACTGCTATTGCCAGTTTCAACGGATTGCGAGTGAATATGCGTGATGCAAGCGGACAAATCGAAGAGAATCCAATTTCGAATGAGGCCTCCAATAACGATGTCACTGAGAAAGAATGGGTAGACCTGTACCTACAGGGTGCGAACGCTGGTTACACTGAGAACGTGACATACAGTTTTGAAATAATGACCGCTGAATATAGCTCAAAAGAAGACGTTTGGAACGCTCTAATAGAGAATCCCTCTCTTGCTGTTGTAAGTACCGCTCTGGCACCGACACAGTTTGCACAAATGGGTGGAAATGAGATAGACCTCATTATTGGAAAAGGGGAATTTGTAGTCGAGGATGATATTATGCCAGATAATATCTTTGTCGAAGTCCAAAACCCCTCGACTCTCGAAGTTCACAAGCTTCGGGTGATCGGAGTTATTGACATGATGGCCGGACCATATGCAGGGCTAGTGACCACTTCACAGGCTACCTTAAATACGGTTTCCGGACTTCCTGTGCTTCCCACCTCGTACCGTTTTCAAGTGGCGCCAGAGAATGTTGAAAATGTTCATGAATTAGCCAGGACTTTGGAAAAGCAATTCAAAGAAAACGGCATGAACACAGAGGTGATGGCAGATGAAGTCAAGGACTATGCTCGAATAAATGAGATGTTCATGAATCTCATGATGGCTTTCATGGGTTTGGGTTTAATAGTTGGAATAGCTGCGTTAGGAGTGATTGCCGCCAGATCGGTGGTGGAACGTCGGCAGCAGATTGGAATGCTGAGAGCCATCGGTTTCCAGCAAGGCATGATCCAATTCAGTTTCTTACTAGAATCATCCTTTGTGGCATTACTGGGTATAGGATTGGGAGTTGGCCTGGGCGCCATCACCGCTTATCTCTTCATGGATGATGCTGGTATTGAAGGTATGAAAGCGGTACTGCCGTGGACACAGATCACCATGATTATGGTTCTGGCTTACGTTGCCTCGCTCATCACCACTTTTGTGCCAGCCTATCGGGCTGCACGCATCTACCCTGCCGAAGCGCTGCGATACGAATAAAGACAACGAGGTTTTATCAAATGAAAAGGGCCTCGTAGTGAGGCCCTTTTTGTTATTTGCTATGTCGGCTATATACTTACTTACTGGCTTTTTCGATGAGCACCAGTCCGTTTCTGTGGCCGGGAACGGCTCCCCTGATGAGAAGCAAGTTCCGATCCGGGTTGGCTTGAACAACCTCCAGCTTTTTAACCGTCACCCTTGCATTTCCCATGTGACCAGCCATGCGCTGACCTTTCCATGTTTTTCCGGGATAAGTACCACCGCCGACTGATCCAGGAGCTCTGTGTCTATCTTTTTGACCATGAGTTTTGGGGCCACCGGCAAAACCGTGACGCTTTACCACTCCGGCAAAGCCCCGCCCTTTGGATGTGCCTATCACATTAATACGTTCGCCGGGTTCGAATATTTCAACCGTTACTTTCTGTCCCAGCTCAACCTCGGAGACATCATTCATCTTGAATTCACGCAAATGTTTGAATGAGCCAAGTTTTTTCAGGTGGCCTTTCTCTGGTTCGTTCAATCGTTTAGCTTCACCGAATCCTAACTGAACAGCATTGTACCCTTCTTTCTCTTTGGTCTTGATCTGGATTACTGTACAAGGACCTGCCTCAATAGCAGTAACTGGCACTACCGTGCCGTCCTCTGTGAATATCTGTGTCATTCCTATTTTCTTGCCCAAAATCCCATTAACCATGTTCCAGCCCTACCTTATGAACGCGCAACTGCATAACGGATTAACCGTTACCACAATTGACACATTGTAATGTACGAAGTTGCAGCTAAATCTTGATCTCGATGCTAACCCCGGCAGGCAAATTCAGCCTTGTCAGGGCATCTACCGTCTTGGGAGTCGGTTCCAGAATATCGATCAATCTTTTGTGAGTGCGAATTTCAAACTCTTCCCTCGCATCTTTATTGATGAATGTCGAGCGATTGACACAGAATTTCTTGATATGCGTGGGAAGTGGAATCGGTCCCACCACCGCAGCTCCTGTGCTTTCCGCCGACTCAACAATATATGCTGCCGATTGATCCAGTATCCGGTGATCGTAAGATTTTAGCTTGATTCTGACTTTCTGTTTTGACATCTCAACTCAATATTTGTAATTTTAGTGTCTTAATCTGGTTACTATGCTTTCAGCAAGTTCTTTGGGTACAACCTCATAATGGTCAAATCCCATAAAGAAGCTTGCCCTTCCCTGGCTTATCGACCTCAAGTCAGTGGCATAACCAAAACTTTCCGCAAGCGGCAGGTAACACCGAATAATAGTGTAACCTTCCTCAGGCTCAATAGCATCAATCGTACACCTTTTTGCATTGAGCCCACCAATCACATCACTTAAGAATTCCGGTGGGGTAGTTGCCTCCACTTTCATGACCGGTTCAAGGAGAGCTGGTTTGGCTTTCTGCATACATTCCCTCATCCCTATTGCACCTGCCATCCTGAAAGCTATCTCAGAGGAATCCACTTCGTGATAGCTACCATCAACAGCCGTCACTCGAACATCAACCACTGGATAACCACCAAGCACGCCTTCATTCAACGTTTCCTGAACGCCAGCCTTCACTGCTGGAATGTATTCTCTGGGAATAGCTCCACCCACTATTTTATTGACGAATTCAAATCCCTGACCTCGTTCCAAAGGTTCAATTTCAAGCTTTACATCACCAAATTGACCCCGCCCCCCTGACTGCCGAACAAAACGTCCTTGAGCCTTGGCTGGGGCAGTTATCGTCTCTTTGTAAGCTACACGAGGTTTACTCACTCGGGCCTTCACATTGAACTCACGCAACAGACGAGTTACGATTACTTCCAATTGAAGCTCGCCCATGCCGGAAATAAGTGTTTGCCCTGTCTCCGGATTGTATTGTACTCTAAATGTGGGATCTTCTTCGGCAAGCTTGGCAAGAGAATCAACGATACGTTCTTGGTCTGTCCTGGATTTGGGTTCAATAGCAACTGAGATTACTGGCTCAGGAAATGTTATCGATTCTAAAACAATTGGCTGCTTCGAATCGCATATTGTCTCACCCGTCGAGGTATTCTTCAAACCAACAGCGGCAACGATGCTGCCTCCATGGACTTCCATGATCTCTTCCCGATCATTGGCATGCATCTGATACAAACGCCCGATTCGTTCTTTTTTCTCCGTAATAGCATTGTACACCTGCTGCCCGGACTTGATGGTACCCGAATATACTCTGAGATACACTAATCGTCCAACAAAGGGATCAATTACAATTTTAAACGCCAACGCAGCCATGGCATCATCATCCGCACGGCGCGATTTCTCCTGGTTGGTCCTGGGATCGAATCCTTGGATGGAGGGTTTATCTAAAGGGGAAGGAAGATAATCAATAATGGCATTAAGAACCGGTGGTATTCCAACTCGCTTAAGAGCGCTACCACAAAGAACGGGAACCAGCTTTGCGGCAGTGGTAGCTCGCCTCAGTCCGGCCTTAAGCATGGGAACATCTATTTCGCCATCGCTAATATAGGCTAGCATCACTTCATCGTCATTTTCAGCTACATTCTCAACGAGTTCTTGTCTGTACTTAGCTGCCAACTCCTGGTATTCTTCCGGGATATCGCCTTGTTCTGCTTTTGAATCTTCAGTAAAATACCAGGCTCTTTGACCAATAATATCAATAACTCCCGCAAAAGAAGCTTCCGCTCCGATAGGTATCTGTATAGGTGCAGGATTTGCTTTAAGCCGTTTTCTCATCATGTCCACGGTGCGCTTAAAGTTGGCACCCGTCCGATCCATTTTGTTTACAAAACAAATCCGGGGAACATCATATCTATCTGCTTGACGCCAGACCATCTCAGATTGAGATTCCACACCTGCCACACCATCAAATATCACCACACCCCCATCGAGCACACGAAGACTGCGTTCCACTTCTGCGGTGAAATCTACATGTCCAGGGGTATCGATAAGGTTTATCCGGTAGCCACGCCAGGAACAACTGGTCGCCGCGGATACAATGGTAATCCCGCGTTCACGCTCCTGATCCATCCAATCCATCTCAGCGGTACCATCATCAACCCGCCCGATTTTATAGGTACGGCCACTATAATGGAGGATCATTTCAGTCATGGTGGTCTTGCCCGCATCAATGTGGGCTATAACACCAATGTTCCTAATGCGTTCCAATTCGACGTCGCGTGACATCACTTTTGCCTCTGTACGTGACTTGAGCATTTCAGTCTACCATCTATAGTGAGCAAATGCCCTGTTTGCTTCTGCCATCTTGTGAGTATCCGTACGTTTCTTGACGGTTGTTCCTTCTCCACGGGCCGCATCCATAATCTCGGCTGCCAGTTTCTCAGCCATTGGTTTTCCCTTGCGGGCTCGGGCTGTAGTAATTAACCATCGCATCGATAGAGTCATACCGCGTTCCGGTGTTACTTCTATCGGAACCTGATAGGTAGCTCCACCAATACGTCTGGGTTTAACAGCCAAAAGTGGCGTAGTGTTCTTTAGCGCCTCGTCAAAAACTTCAAGTGGATCCTTGTTAGTCTGTTCCCTGATTATATCCAACATGCCATAGACAATTCTTTCTGCTATGCTTTTCTTCCCATCAACCATAATTTTGTTGGTGAACCTAGCCAGCTTTTCGCTTCCATACCGTACATCTGGTAATATCACCCTCTCGGGTACTTTTCCTCGTCTTGGCATCTTCTTATACCTCTTTTTTCATCGAAAGAGCTTCCATCACAATGACGGAAGCTCCTTGCAGTAGATTCCTTTCACAAACAAAGGCTACTTGGGCTTTTTGGCCCCGTACTTGCTGCGGCTGGTTCTGCGATCCGCAACACCACCGGCATCTAACGGTCCACGAACGATGTGATACCGAACACCTGGCAAATCCGGGACTCTTCCTCCGCGAATCAGCACTACCGAGTGCTCTTGGAGGTTATGTCCTTCACCAGGAATATAAGCAGTCACTTCAACGCCATTCGTCAATCGTACTCTTGCTACCTTGCGCAAAGCCGAATTAGGCTTTTTTGGAGGTACTGTTTTTACTTGAAGGCAAACGCCACGTTTTTGAGGCGATGCTTTCTTGGCCTTCATCGTTCGTCCCTTAAGCGAACTATAGGCAACGTGAAGAGCCGGGCCTTTCGGCCTTTTTTTCGTAGTCGTGCGCCCTTTCCGTACTAGTTGATTTACTGTTGGCAAATTCTCTGCCCCTTTCTTTAGTTACCTAAATCAGTGATCGTGACAATATCAAATTAAATCATCCATAGCTTGTATTGTCAAGCAACTCACCTTTTTTTAAGGTTAACCTTAAAATATTAACAGAAAAACCACTCACTTGTCTACCTGCCAAACGTTGGAAGTGGTAAATGGAAATGTTATAATCATCGCAAAGCTGGTCTCTTGTTTAATACTTATGGATTTGTTAATACAAAACGGCAGAATCGTCAATCCTGCCAATAATGTCGATCACCAAGGTGATGTCTTGGTTATCGATGGTAAAATCGTTGAGATTGGTGAAAGCATTTCGATTGCCGACCATCAATGCCTACTATTGGATGCCTCGGGTAAAATAGTATCTCCAGGTTTTATCGACCTACACTGTCATCTTCGGCAGCCCGGATTCGAAGAGAAGGAAACTATCGTTTCAGGTACCAAGGCAGCCGCCAAAGGCGGGTTCACAACCGTTTGCTGCATGCCCAATACAGATCCCCCGATAGCCACTACAGACACAATCAAACAGGTGCATGCAATTGCGCAAAACGAAGGGACAGTTCATGTACTTCCCATAGCTGCGGTGACCGAAGACCGCACAGGCAAGTCGCTTGTACCGATGGCAGAACTGATAAGTGCCGGTGCAGTGGCTTTCAGCGATGACGGCAGTCCGGTATGGGATTCCGAGATTATGCGACAGGCGTTTGAGCAAAGTCGGACTTTGAGCATACCCATCATCAATCACTGTGAAGACCTTGACCTTTCCAGAGATGGAGTAATGAACGATGGTTCAGTGGCACGCAAGCTGGGATATAAAGGTATACCGGCTGCTGCCGAAGAAAGTATGGTTGCTCGTGATATCGAACTGGCCAGGCAAACGGGTGGTCGACTTCACATCGCTCACGTAAGCACTGCTGGTTCGGTTGACTTGATCCGAAAGGCCAAAAAACAAGGCATCAACATCACTGCGGAAGTTACTCCCCACCACCTGACGCTAACCGAAGAAGAAGTGGCGCGTTGTGGAACCACTGCCAAAGTCAATCCCCCACTGAGAACTCAATATGATATTGATGCACTCATCGAAGGTCTGCGTGAAGGTATTATCGATGCCATAGCCACCGACCATGCTCCTCATACTGAAGCAGACAAAGCAGTGAGTTTCGAACAGGCGGCTTTCGGTATTAGTGGATTTGAGACCGCGTTGGGGAGCCTCATGACATTGGTGCATCAAGGGAAGATCGATATACCTACCCTGGTATCAAAGCTGACACATGAACCGGCGAGAATTCTCGGAAGGCCGGGAGTAAACGGTAGCTTGGGAACAACCCTAACCGCCGATATTACAATTTTCGATCCGAATACCGAGTGGACTGTGGACCCACTCGATTTTGTTTCCAGGGGCAAGAATACACCTCTCATCGGGACTATATTAAAAGGAAGAGTGGCAACCACAATAATAAATGGTGAGATAGTATACCAGGCTGATCCCCGATAGAAAAAACCCTTCGTTCGACTTCGGTTCTTCCTGTGCTGGAAGGACGGCCATAACCAAAACCACAGAGTTCCAACGAAAAATTCATTATTTGCCATCGAGAGAACGGGATATCGCTGGGAGCGGAATGCGTAACAGAAGAAACTTTGTTCATGTCATTCTGAAGAAGCGGAGCGACTGAAGAATCTCCCTGTTCCCATGGTGAGATCCTTCGGCGGTGCCTCAGGATACAGTGCAACTCTCCCCAAAAAAAACAATTACCGTAAAGCGTTTATGGCTCGTATCCTCTGCACGAGAGGCGGATGGCTGTAATTCATGTACACATAAACCGGGTGTGGGGTTAAATTAGATAAACTCGCTGAATGGAGCTTTTTCAAGGCAGAGACCATAGCTTCAGATTGACCGGTAGTTGTTACAGAATAGGCATCGGCCTGATATTCCCACCGCCTTGTTAACGCATTAGCCGCTACAGACAGCATATCGTTGATCGGGGAGTACAGGAAGCCAAAGAACACCAGGCTTGCATAGACTGAAACCTCATCGACTTTGAAGGCATCGGATAATCCTTCATTTTCCATAAATAGCGACAAAATATAGAACATCAGTCCGGATGTCACCATCGAAAGCAGCAATCCTCTAAGGATGTGCTTCATCTTGAAATGGCCCATCTCATGTGCCAGTACCGAGACGATCTCTTCCCTGCTCATGCTATTCACCAGAGTATCGAACAGAACAATCCTTCTGAATCTCCCGAAACCCGCGAAAAAAGCGTTTGCTTTGGTAGATCGTTTCGATCCATCCATGGTAAAGACACCCTTTATGGCGAATCCCTGACGTCTGGCATAGTCCGTGATGGCCGATGCAAGATCGTCATCTTCCAGCGGAGAGAACTTGTTGAACAGGGGCATTATCACAACCGGAGCTATGAATTGTATGATCATGATGAATACAGTCACCCCGATCCACGCGTACAGCCATGCCAGGTCCCCGGCTTCTTCGAAGAACCATAGTATGAGTGCGAGGAGTGACCCTCCGATAATGGCAGCGAGGATAAACCCCTTCAAGCGATCTATTATAAATGTGCTGACCGTAGTGGTGTTGAAGCCGTATTTCTGCTCAATCACGAAAGTCGAGTAGATGGCGAAGGGCAAGGAAAGCACCATCGATCCGAGTGCCAGTATGGCCATAAAGATCAACCCGGTTGGGATGGACTCGAATTCGAAGTCTCTGGCTATTTCATCGATCCAGTTGAACCCGCCAACAAGAATGAAGATGATGGTGACTACTAAAGATATCGAAGAATGGACCAGCCGGAATTGTGTTGTCTCTCGGAGGTATTGCTGAGATTTCTGGTATTTCTCTTCGTCATAGATGCCCTCAACTTCCTCCGGTAGAGCCATGCCCAGATGCTTCATGTTGAGGTACTGGGTAATAGTATCCAGCAGGTATCCAATAATTAGAATCGCCAAAATAGCGATAAGGTACGCATTCATCTCAACTAGTCTACGTGGAAACCAGTTGACCTGTCAAAAAAGATATTAAGATGAAGATGGTTTCTTGCAGAAAATCCTTCTGTGAAACGCTCCGCGTCATGTCGCGTTTTGTCTACAAATGTAACGGTTTCCGCGACAAGACAATTAAGAGCTAATATGCTATTATTCCAGCACTGAGCAAAGGTGATAACAAATGTGGAATTACGTTGCTATAGTAGGCACACATGTGCTTATAGCTATAGGATTCATCTTATTAACCCGGCAATTAAATACTAGACAAAACATCGAAAATATATTACAAT
>CAZWIP010000013.1:0-30620 GCA_964634125.1 uncultured Dehalococcoidia bacterium | reverse complement strand
CACATGGATTGTTTGTTGGGGTAAACACTACTTTTTTCATGGGTGGTATCATTCATCTCTCGGATATGTTAGATAGTCGGATTCCAATATTCTCGTTTGCTTAACACGGTTGCGCTAGGCATTAATAGCTCTATCTATAGGCTATCTTCAATTGCCACGTTAGTTTTGCGCGCGGGTACCTAATGTAAGGGCGTACCATCAACGAAGATACGTGTAGGCCATGTAGTGCTTTTCAAATACTAATGGCAAACTGGTAATCAGACTAGTGTAGCTAGCCACGTTGTAGTCGTGGCTGGTGGCATTTTACGTTTGAGATGTCATTCTGATAAAAGTAGGATCCAAATGAATGGCAAGGGTGCTGATTGTAGCTCGAAGTGTGGTGTACGGGTGCTGATGATAAGAGAGGCACTGAACGATTTGCCAAAAGAACCGGGACGTCAAGCCGGATATGTGTGTGTGAAATGACCATAGAAAACAAAGGGATGCTGCCCGTAAATGCCGCAGTCAGACCGATCTACCTCCGCCTGATGATTCCGATCGTCATTGCTTTAGTTCTGCTGTTGGGTGGGTTCACGGCAGTTTATTTAATCACGAATCAAAACAACATAGATGCATCCAACCAGTGTTCACCTTCAGCAAAGTGGGACAAATTAGGGGCCTCTATGGCGTTAGACCCATGGCTTTGCGTCCCGGGATTTATCCCGGTTTGCCTTTCTCGGACTTTGAGAAATCGATAATTTAAAGAACGTGTGCGTATACAGGTTTGATATAACCTGGTAACACTAAATGTATATCCTGAAATGATGGGCCAACCCCAATTACGGGTCTCCAATCAATCCGACATAATAATTACATAGTCCTAAGCAGAAAAGAAACGGGGCATGCATGTAAATTTATTGTGAGGGTGTACCCCCAAGGTGTTTTGATTTTTTGTAAAGAGGAAATTGCAAATGGTAAATTTCAAAAAACAAAACAGGGGTCGGGGGTCTGGGACAAAGGCATTCTTCACCCTTTGGGCTACGGCTGCGGCCGTGTGCAACCCGGTTTGTACCGCCGCGCGGAGGATTAGATGTATGAGCAGACCCATGTGTCTGCCCTAACCTGGGGGCAGGACGCAGGGATGTCCCGGTGTGAATGCCCTGGGTAAGGGTTTAAAAATTTAAACCCCTAGCCAGAATGACATCCTGTCAGTCGTCAGCAGCTTCTCGGTTTGCTATAATCACCATGAGATGGAAGAAGACCTTGGCACTTTTGACGCTTTCTACCGCATAGTAACAAAACTGCGATCGCCCGAAGGATGTCCATGGGATCGTAAGCAAACCCATGAATCACTCAAACCATATCTTATCGAAGAAGCCTATGAGACTCTTGAGACCCTTGATGATGGGGATATGGATAAACTGTGCGAAGAGTTAGGCGACCTTCTGTTGCAGATTGGCCTTCATGCCCGGATAGCTGAGGAATCAGGCGAATTTGAGATGGCTGATATCCTGCGTAAAATAAATGAAAAGCTTATTCGAAGGCATCCGCACGTATTTGGAGATACTGAAGTTGCTGATGAAAATGAGGTAATGGTAAATTGGGAAGATATCAAGCGTGCTGAAGGGAAGATCGAGAAATCACTTCTGGATGGAATCCCGGAAGGTATACCTGCCCTGGCCTATAGCCAGTTAATCCAGCAGCGCGCTACCCGCGTTGGGTTCGACTGGAATGAAATCGATGGTGTGATGGATAAAGTGCGTGAAGAGCTGGAAGAGCTAAAGAGTGCGGAAAACCATCAACAGAAAATATTTGAGTTTGGTGATTTGATCTTTGCCCTGGCTAATGCTGCTCGCTGGATGGAAATTGACTTGGAAAGCGCTCTCAGGCAATCCAACGAACGCTTCAAGGAACGTTTTATGTTTATGGAAGAAGCGAGCAAAAAGCGTGGAATATCAATGAATGGACTATCTATTGAAGAACTTGATGTTTTGTGGGAAGAGGCGAAAAGGAAGACAGAGGGAGGAAGGTGATATGTTCAAAAAAGTGCATGTCTTCCGTGTAAAACCCAAGCAGGAATTAGTGAGAGAAATCGAAAACTACTGCCAGAAGTCCGGTATCATATCCGGTGTGGTGATTGGACTTATCGGATCGGCCGAAAGCGCAAAACTGAACTTCCTTAAAGAATTACCGGGGAAATACGAAACGGAGGCGTACGGCGGACCACTGGAAATAGTATGTGCGCAGGGTTCCATTGCGCTTAAAGAGGACGACCTCATCGTGCACATTCATATTCAACTTTCCGGCCAGGAGTTCTCGAGAGGTGGGCACCTGGTGGAAGCGCAAATATTTTCCACCGCAGAAGTGGTCATTGGAGAACTGGATTATCAACTTCTCCGATACACAGATGAATATACTGGCCTGAACGAACTGCAGTCATGAGCAAATAATGGAGTTTCAAAAAATGCAGTCAACTGTTGATCAGTTGTTCCGTGAATTAACTGAAGGGAAGGCTGCCAGAGAGGCCCGGATAAGTATTTACGAGAAAATCAGGGATATCCCCTATGCCTTAATCCCTGAGCTCATTAGTGCGGAGAACTACATCAACATATTAACCGTGGGCAAGGGTTCGTGTACGCCCAAACATCTCCTTCTGGCAACATTGTATGAGAAACTCGGATTCACGGTCTTATTAGCTGTTTACCCCTTCAAATGGGCGGATGTTGAGATAGAACTTCCATCACGGCTCAAAAAACAGGCAGAATCACTCCCTGATGATCATCACCTCGCATGCAGGGTGGAAATTAATGGGAAGCTGATCCTCGTAGACGCCACAGTTGATTTACCACTAGAAAACCTGGGACTACCGGTGAACCGAGAATGGGATGGGGAAAGCGATATGCTGATGCCGGTTAATCCTTCCGGTGATGAACAAATCTTTCATCCCTCTGAGGCTGGGCATATTAACAACGTATTTGTTGATGAAGCACACCTTAACTTTTTCAATGACTTCAATAAATGGTTAGAAGATGTGAGAAGAGAACTCAAAGCTAAATAATAGCGTGAGAAAAACTTTGTATTTGCTTGCATTATTACCTTCCCCCAACAGGGTTTGATCGTACACGCTCTGGTCTGAAAATCCCCGTATTACCTTCCCCGCATTAGTAGTGAAAAATTCAACGTGCACGGATTTCCTTAGGTGTGTTTTTGGGTGTTACCCCCACGACAACTTGTATGCCTTCATAATTGAGCGTGACTAGTTGAGAAGTTATCCTAGTCTTATAGACTGGGGGGGAAATCCCTGTCTTGTATTGCCCAATTACTAATTGGGGGTTTGTTGAATGGGAAAAACTAAAGGAAGAAAGTTAAACAAAATAGCCGTCCTTACCAGCGGTGGAGATGCACCGGGTATGAATGCCTGTATCCGCGCCGTGACACGCGGAGCCATGGATCGTGGTGCCGAAGTGCTGGGAATTAAGCGTGGCTATACGGGGCTTTTTACCAAGAATATTATTGAACTGAACAGCCGTACGGTGGCAAACACTATCCAACGTGGTGGCACCATTCTGGAAAGTTCTCGCTGCGAAGAGATGATGACGCCTGAGGGTCGCAAAATAGCGGCCGGTATATTGCAGGACCTGGGGGTTGAGGGACTGGTTGTTATAGGGGGAAATGGTTCCTATCGTGGAGCAGCAGCATTATCAAAGGAAACAAAAACGAGGGTTGTAGGTATTCCAGGGACTATCGATAACGATATTTACGGAACAGACTATACCGTTGGTTTTGATACTGCTATTAATACTGCTCTGGAGGCAATCGATCGTATACGAGATACAGCAGATGCTTTCGAGCGAGTTTTCTTTATTGAGGTAATGGGTCGAAAATCCGGGTTTATTGCGCTGGAAGTTGGGATTGCCGGGGGAGCGGAAGAAATATTGATTCCGGAGATAAATATCGAACCGGAACAATTGGCAATGACTTTAAAGCAGAGCTTTGACAAGGGTAAGAGGAGCAGTATTGTGGTCATTACTGAGGGCAATGAGTCAGGTCATACCATCCAAATAGCTCAATATGTTCAATACCGGCTAAACCTGGATTGCAGGGTTTGTGTATTAGGGCATCTGCAGCGAGGTGGTACACCAACGGCCAGAGACCGAGTGTTGGGCAGTAGACTTGGTACAGCAGCAGTCGAGGGTTTATTCAATGGCAAAAACGGACATGCTGTAGGTGAGGTGGGTGGAGAAATAGTATTCACTTCACTGATTGAATCGGCGGAAAACACAAAATCACTGGACGTTCACTCACTGGATGCAAAGAGAGTGCTATCACTTTAAAGGGTTTAAATTAATCGGATGACGCATTCGAAGGGAAGATAAAGGATGAGAGATCTCACGATTGGCAAGACGCGAGGATTGCAGCAGCTTTCAAATTCCAATGGGATTTTTACCATTTGCTCGCTTGACCATCGCAGAACCCTGAGAAAGATGATGGGCAATGGTAATGCACGAACTATTACCTATGAAAACATAGTGGATTTTAAGCTTGACCTTTGTGAGGCACTGGCACCGCATTCCAGCGGTGTTTTACTTGATCCGATTTATGGTGCCAGCCAGGCAATTGCTGCTGGTGTAATTCCTGGTGAAACAGGCCTTATGATGAGTTTAGAAACCCCCGATAGCGATGCTTACGGTAATGATGGGCATCTTGCTGAAGAACTTGTTGATTGGTCTGTGGGTAAGGTGAAAAGTATCGGGGCATCAGGTGTTAAATTCCCTTTGTTCTATCGTCCTGATCTGCCCAACATTGCTTCTGATCAATTGAATGAAGTTACCAGGTCTGCCTATGAATGTAAGAAGGAAGATCTTGCTCTTTTCCTCGGCCCAAGAAATTACATTGTGAAAGAATTGGAAAGAGATCAATGGGAATTTGCTCGCAAGAAATCAGATCTGGCTATTGATACGGTTCACCAGTTATCAAAACTACCGGTGGATGTGCTCAAGGTAGGATTTCCTGCTGATATCTCTTATCAGAGTGACGAAAAATATTTAATTGATATTTGCACACAACTAAATGAAGCCTCTTCTGTTCCCTGGGTATTGCTCAGCGATGGGGTAAACTTTGATGTTTTCTGTCATCAATTGGAGATCGCATGCAAGGGAGGAGCATCAGGGTTCCTGGCAGGACGCGCTCTCTGGCAAGAAGCGGCAAGTATGCCTAATCGTGACCGATTCAAATTCCTGGAGAGTGTAGCGGTAGATAGATTGAAGCAACTCTCAGAGATAGCCAGTATTCATGGAAAACCATGGTACAGCAAGTTTGAGACCTGCAATAATTACCTCTACCCGGATATCAGCACGGAGTTAGAGCATAATGGTCTGTCTCATGGATCGATCGTTACACAGCAGACACCGATGTCAAATAATTAAATTGGAAATTAACCCTTAATGACCCCGATCGGTCTCGCTTTTAAGACTTTGCGAGAAATCCCTGCTCCATCAGCCACATTGACTACATCTGCAACATCTTTATAAGCCTCAGAGGCCTCCTCAACCAGAGATGATTTGCTTGCAACTTTGAATACTATTCCTTTTTTGTGAAGTTTATTGGCGATATCGGAAGCCGAGAACTCTCTTTTGGCTGCAGAACGGCTTCGAATTCTTCCCGCACCGTGACAGGTAGAACCGAAGGTCTCTTCCATCGCACGCTCTGTTCCCACCGCTACATAGGAATAACGTCCCATATCGCCCGGGATGAGGACCGGCTGGCCGATTTCTTTGTAAGCATTTGGCACATCTGGATGGTTAGCCGGAAAAGCCCGGGTTGCCCCTTTGCGATGCACACATACAGATAATTTCTTACCGTTTACTTTGTGTTCTTCGATCTTGGCAATATTGTGAGCAACATCGTAGATGAGCCGCAGGCCAAGTTCCTGAGGGCTCTGGCCGAAGATGTTGGATAGCGTTTGCCTGGTCCAATGTGTGATGCACTGGCGGTTTGCCCAGGCGTAGTTCGCAGCGCAAGCCATAGCTGCCAGATATGACTGCCCTTCTGGGGAGCGAACCGGGGCGCAAGCAAGTTGACGATCGGGTAATTCGATACCGTAGTCTTTGACAGCCTTGCCCATGGTTTTAAGGTAATCATCGCAAACCTGATAGCCGAATCCTCGCGATCCAGTATGAATGAGGATAAGTATCTGACCTGTTTGCTCTATCCCGAATGCTCTGGCCGCTGCCTTATCGTAAACTTCATCCACTACCTGAATTTCCAAAAAGTGGTTTCCGGAACCAAGTGTCCCCAACTGGGGGAGGCCACGCTTCTTGGCTTTATCGCTCACTTGTCCGGGATCGGCTCCACTCATGCGGCCATTCTCTTCGGTGAAGTCGAGGTCTTCTTTCTCTCCGTATCCTTCTTCAACGGCCCACCTGGAACCCTTACGCATGACTTTGTTTATTTGATTGCCTTTGAGTCTGATTCTCCCTTCAGAACCAACCCCAGAGGGTATGTTGACAAACAACTGTGCGATTATATCTTCTATTCTTGGTTTGATGTCCTTTTCAGTCAGATTTGTTGCCATAAGTCTCACGCCGCAGTTAATATCAAATCCAACACCGCCGGGTGAAACTACACCGTCGCTGGTTCTTGTAGCGGCAACTCCCCCGATGGGGAACCCATAACCCCAATGGATATCCGGCATTGCCATGGATTTACCGACGATTCCGGGCAGAAAAGCAACATTGGCAACTTGCTCTGGCGATTTCTCCTCACCTATTTGCTGCAACATCTTGTCATCAGCATATAAGAGTCCGGGTACGCGCATACCGGGCTTAAAGTTCATATCAATTTCCCAACGGAAATCATCGATTCTCTTTAAGGAATCATTCCAGCGTGAGGGCATTTTGAGGTTTCCTTCAGACGTCGAGGATTATCTGTGCTCTGAATCCGTCTTGTTTGCTTAGTTTGAGCATGTGGTAGGTAGCGGCTTTGACGTGTGTCTTGAGGTTGTGGCGGGCCGGATCGACTTTTTCACCGTAGGCAACAGCTTCAAGCTTCTCCTTGCCCATGTGGGTTATTTCAAATCTGCTGAAGATGAGGTTTTCTGCATCGAAGAGATAAAGTAGTTCATTGAGCCATGTCACCAGTAGTTCTTCCTGATCAGGAGCTTCGACTACTATCTCCTGGATATCCACTTCGGCTACTTTGTCGAGATCAGCAATCAGACTGAACATACCATGTGCGGCATTGATAAAAACGTCGCCGACGCTATCACCTCGGGCTATAATTCCTACGTCAGCAGTATGATCGATGATGTCAAATTCTGGCATGGCAGATGCATTATACCAGATCATATGAAAAATGAAAGGGGTTGTTTCGTGATATTATTGAATTTGTGAAATCAATATTTATTGCGGATGCCAATGTGGGCAAACTGGCCAAAAGGCTGCGGATGCTGGGATTCGATACGCTTTTTGTAAATGGGATTGATGATGATGATCTCATCCGAATAGCACTCAATGAGGGAAGAATTATTCTGACGAAAGACAGGGGCATACTGCATCGCAGGATAGTATCGATCGGAAAGGTGTGGGCTCTCTTGATAGAGTCCGATACGATTAGCGAGCAGATCAGCCAAGTGGTCCGGACGTTGGATTTGGGTCCCGACTTCGATCAATTTTCCCTCTGTATGGAATGTAATGAACCTCTTGTGCACAGGGAAAAAGAAGAAGTTCATGAACTAGTACCACCATATGTTAGAAAAACCCAGGAGCAATACATGCAGTGTCCGCGTTGCGAGCGCATTTATTGGAGAGGAACGCATTGGGAAAAGATGTCCAAAGAGCTTGAGGGATTATCAACAGGGTGACATGTGTGGTCAGGGCGATCGCAGTTTAGTCAGGGATAAAGGGTTTGCATGGATGTCAGGCGAGACGCCTGACCTACGATGGTGAATGGAAAGGGACTTGCCCGTCATGAGCGATGAGAATAGCTTGAAGCGCGCCCCACAATAAAGATGCGATTGCCCTGCATGTGCGAAATGGTGGTGTTTAAGCAAACATGGCATTTGTGATAGAATCGAGTGAGTAATACGATGAAGAAAGCTGGCATACTTTTTAACGCGAGAATTGCAGCAGCTAAAAGCTTTGCTCCGATGCTGCAGGAGAATCTGGAAAAAGAAGGTATATCAACCTGGAGTTGTGCCGCTTCGGATGAGGCAAAGGCAAGGGCTAAACTGTCTGGAACCAAGGTGATACTCAGTTTGGGTGGCGATGGCACGATGCTACGAGTGGCACGCCTTGCTGCGCAGGACGGTATTCCCATTCTGGGGATAAACATGGGTAATCTGGGTTTTACAACCGAACTCACTGCGGACGGAGCATTGGAGAGAATCCCTGATTTTTTAGCGGGAGAAGGATGGATTGATGAGCGGGCGATGCTTCAGGTAGAACTGCCGCTACACGGAGATTCTTCAACATATCATGCGCTAAACGATGCGGTTGTTGCTCGTGGTTCCGTTGTTAGAGTGATCAAAATCAGGGCGTCCGTTAGCGGACAACCAATGACCACCTACAGAGCTGATGGTGTTGTGGTGGCAACTGCAACTGGAAGCACTGGCTATTCACTGGCTGCCGGTGGTCCCATTTTATTCCCGAACGCAGAGGAGTTTTTACTTACACCGATATCACCGCATTTAGGATTAAGTGCCGCACTGGTCCTTTCTCCTGATGCTGTTGTTGAGCTTGATGTGCAGACGGCTCATGAATCTAAAATAAGCATTGATGGACAGGTAGAATTGCCGTTGAGAAGTGTGGATACTATACGGGTGACTCGGAGTCCCTACACAACTAAATTATTGAGAATTCAACCACAATCGTTTTTTTATCAAACTCTATTGGAGAGGTTGGGTGGTAAAGGGAGGTAACCTATGAAAGCTGAAAAAGCAAAAATCGCTGATGTGCCAATAATACACAAGCTGGTCAATAGTTTCGGTTCACGCGGGCTAATGCTGCCACGCCCATTGAGTGAGATTTATGAGAACATGAGAGATTTCTATGTTGTTCGTGAAGGTAGCGAAGTGATTGGATGTGGAGCCCTGCATATATGTTGGGAAGACCTTCTGGAGGTTAAATCGGTGGCTGTACTGGAAGGGAATCAAGGCAAGGGTGTTGGTTCTATTCTGGTGAATGCGTGCCTTGAGGAAGCAAAGGGGCTTGATGTGGCCGAGATATTTGTATTGACATACGAACCGGAATATTTTTCCCGATTTGGATTTAAACAAGTTGATCTCATGGACCTCCCCAGAAAAGTTTGGGGAGAATGCCAGAGATGTCCAAAATACCCGGACTGTGATGAGAATGCGATGGTGTTGCCCCTAAAACCTCAATCAAAAGCGAAATGGTGATGGCTATCGAAGAAATACTGGCAAGCAAGAAGCATTACGAAGGACGAATACTTAATTTGCGTGTCGATACGGTGATGAAGCCATCGGGTACGGTGACGACGCGGGAGATTGTTGAGCATACGGATTCTGTTGTAATCGCAGCTATAGATACGGAAGATAATGTTCTGCTGGTTCGGCAATATCGTAGTGCGTTGGGCAAAGTACTTGTTGAATTGCCCGCGGGTAAGACCGAGCCAGATGAACATCATTTGCAGACAGCTCACCGTGAACTGCAAGAGGAAACCGGATATGCTGCCAAAAACATGGAGGAATTAGGCGGTTTCTATGCTGGCCCGGGGTACTCTACCGAGTACCTTTACTTTTACCTTGCAACTGATTTAGCACTGACCAAGGAACAACCTCATCCGGATGAGATCATGGATGTGTTCCGTGTGCCTTTATCGGATGTACCTGCTATGATCGATAAAGGCGATATTTGTGATGCCAAGAGTGTGGCGGGGTTGCTGAGGGTTATCCATAATAAAAAATAGGGCGCGGTTAATCGCGTCCCGTTTGCTATGAAATTCCACGGTTGCTAAAACTAAACTTCAACCCGATATTTAGCCTTGCCCTCTTCGTAAAGATCGCCGCCGTGAATATCATTGATCACGGTTACCGGGAGGTCCTCCACTTCCAGCTTTCTCAGTGCTTCAGCTCCGAGATCATCATAAGCTACAACTTCAGCACTTTTGATGCACTTGGAGATGAGTGCGCCTGCTCCGCCAATCGCAGCCATATAAACAGCTTTGTATTTCTTCATGGCGTCTTTGACTTCCGGTAAACGTAAGCCCTTGCCTATCATTGCTCTCAAACCTGCTTCCATCATACGAGGAGCATAGGCGTCCATGCGTCCGCTAGTGGTGGGCCCGGCTGCGCCGATGACTTCACCGGGTTTTGCCGGGGATGGCCCCATATAATAAATGGTCTGACCTTGCACATCGAAGGGGAGCTTTTCACCCTTGTCCAGTGCTTCAACCATTCGCTTGTGTGCCGAATCGCGACCAACGTAGATAACACCGCTGATCAAAACCTGATCGCCGGCTTTGAGATTTTCAATTATCTCCGGGTCGATAGGTGAAGTTATTTTTTGCATAATGGCCTCCACTGCCGTGTCATTGCGAGCGTTAGCGAAGCAATCTCCATCGTAAAAGGAGATCGCCACGGCTGGCAAACCAGCCTCGCGATGACAGGTGTTTTATCTGATATTCCCAACATAATGTGAGCTATGCTGCCTGTCTCTGACTTTCTGTTCAATATAATTGGGTAGCAGCATCGGGGAGACCACCTCGGTCTCAATCCCGGCATCTTCAACTTCCTTGTTGTAGGCCCTGACATGATCAAGGCTCATCTTGCCGTCCTGTGCCTTTTCTTTAGCATAGAGAGCAGCATTGGTCCCGGCGATCCTGCCGAAGACAAGTATATCCAGCAGAGAGTTACCCATGAGTCGGTTCTCTCCGTGAATTCCTCCACCAACTTCACCGGCCATGAATAATCCGGGGATTTCCGTTTCACCTGTTTCCTTGAATGCCACTCCGCCATTTTGATAGTGAAGAGTGGGATAGACGATCATCGGTTCCTTGGAGATATCGATCCCGTGTCTGCCGAACTGCTTGCACTTCCCGGGGAATTCGCGCTTTACATAACCCTCTCCGTAAATGAGCTCCAGCATGGGTGAATCCAGCCAGATGCCCCAGCCACCGGTTGGCCTTGGCACCGCCTTGCCGCGCTCGTTGGCTTCTTTGATATAAGCCGCGGCTTCCACATCACGAGGTTCCCGTTCATAGACGAACTGTTCACCATCAACATTAAGCACGTGAGAACCGGCTGCCCGGAATTTCTCGGTAATAAGAAGTCCTTCCAACTGTTCCGGGAAGACGCATCCGGTGGGATGATACTGGAGTGTATGGAGGAATTTTAGTTCCAAACCAGCCCGATAGGTCATAACAATCCCGTCGCCGGTAGCGCCGTAGTGATTGGTGGTCACGAAATTCTGGATATGCAGCCTGCCGGAACCTCCTGTTGCCACAACGGTTGATTTAGCCTTTATGATGGAATACTCTTCCGTCTCCATGTTGTAGATCAGTGCACCGGCACACTGGCCGTGTTCGTTAAGGATTAGTTCGATCGCGGGGGAAAACTCCAGTACCGTTATATCTTCTTTGCGGTTTCTGGCTTCATCTCGAACTACTCGCATGATTTCCGCACCGGTGATGTCACCGGCGAAGTGCAATCGACTGCGGCAGAATCCGGCGGCAGGCAAAGTATCCATGGTGCCGTTCGGCTTCTTCCAGAACATCATTCCCAGGTTTTCCAGCCAGTGCAAAACATCCGGAGCGTCGTTAACCAGTCGATAGGCCAGTTCGGGAACGTTGGAAAAATGTCCGCCGCCAATAGTATCGATGTAGTGATAACCCGGTGAATCCTTCCAGAGCTTGTCCGCTGCCTGAATACCGCCCTCAGCCATCATAGTATTAGCATCACCGTGACGGAGCTTGGTGGCCATGATGACCATGGCACCGTTCTCCTGGGCCAGCAGAGCGGCTGCTGTTCCCGCGCCTCCGCCCCCAATTACTAGGACGTCGGTTTCGTAATCGACCTGTGAGAGGTCAATTTTGTCAGGGTCCACCCGGCTCTGGGAATCCAGCAAATCGGCGAACTCATGGGCTACCGCATAGCCTTTGCTGGGACCAACTTTGAGTTCTCGACGCGTCCCGGGGATAAAGTCAGGGTGATGGGCTTCCAGTACCACATCCCGTTCGTCGAGGGTCATGGCCGGGATTTCTATCCCTGCCTTTTTCTTCTCGACGCGGTCCGGTCTGGTTTCCTCAACTTTTTTAATCAGGTTCTTTAAGCTTTCTGGATATCCCATTGATCTCTCCTAACCCGGGCAAGCCGGGAGTTTAAACTTTTTTGACAGGATAAACAGGACGATTATTATCATGTAAATCTTGTTGATCCTGCCCGCCAATATTCAAAAACTACCGTTGAAATTCTGGCAGAAGCCATCGTGTTTCAGTAGGTTTCCAATCGTCACCGGCGGTTTCCGGTTCTATCTCCCGTTCGGTGTACACTTTCTTAAGCTCATCGGTGCTCATGGTCATGAGTTCCTTGAGCATCGGATCGAATTTGCCTTCACCGACCGCTTGAGTTGCCTGGACGTTGTGTTGAGCTTTCGGTGAAAGTTTTCCACCGTAAAGTCTTCTGGCCAGTTGCATAATGTGATACTGTGGCATCTCGGCGAAACAGCGGCTGGCGCACAGCCCGCACTGGATGCAGTCGAAGGCTTCGTGGGCTGCCTTTTCGATGTTGCCCTGTTTGAGCAGGGAGATGACATCCATCACCGGAACATCCATGGGGCAGATTTTGGCGCAGGCGTTACAGGCTACGCAGCGGAATATTTCCGGGTACAGTTTGTAAATATCTTCCGGTACACCCTCCAGTGACTGATAATCCGAGGATACATGGTTGGCCGGGAAGAACGGTAGTTGAGTCAGGTACATGTCGGACTCAGCAGCAGTCTGACAGGCGAGGGCGCTGTATATTTTATAATCCCCTGGTTTCCTGTAAATGGTCCCACAGGCGCCGCAGATACCGCCTCGGCAACCGCATCCACGAATATATTGATATCCGGCGTATTCCATTGCCTTCATGATGGTAAGTCCCTCAGGGACTTCGTATCGTTTACCCATGATATATATGGGGATCATTTTGGTTTCTATTGCTTCCATAATTAAGGCCTCCGTTGGGTTCATTGTTCGATTATGTCATTCCCGCGTAGGCGGGAATCCAGTTGTTAAATCGGGCGGGTTTAAACCTGCCCCTACATAAGGTTCGATATATTAAGTCGCAGCACATGCGGCTAAAAGTCCTTTACTCTCCAGCAAAGGTCGTGCATCTGCCGGATTCTTTTCACATTGGTGAAGATGGGAATCAACTCCCAGAGCAAGAGCCAGAAGCTGGGTGAAGTAAATTATAGGCATTCTCAATTCACCCAGTTCCTTTTGATTCTCTCTAAGATTGCATTCACATAAAGGGCAACTGACGGCAATTATCTCAGCGCCGCTTTCTCGGGCTGAGGTAAGTATCTCTTTGGTTCGATTAACAACAATCTCCGGATTGGCCACAGCCTGATACGAACCGCAGCAAGTGAAGGAGTCAGGGAAATCCACGATCGTTGCTCCCAGTGCCTGCAGGAGGTTAGGCATGGCTGTGGGTTTGCCCGGGTTCTCAATGGCTGCCTCGGCGGGACGATGCAGGGTGCAACCGTAGTAGGGCGCAACCTTGAGATCTTTAAGCGGGGTTTTAACCTGTTTGGCAATCTCTTCCCATCCGATATCATCGCGTAGAACTTCAAGAAGATGGACGACTTCAACTTCGCAATTGTAGTCAATCTCTTCGTCCATGAACTGATTGATGGTATCCAGTTTATCGGGCTCATTCTGCATCAGCAGGTTGACTCTTTTTAAGGTGTTGTAACAGAAGGAGCACAGGGTGACTACCTTGTTGTTCCCTTGCTCTTTGACTCGAACCAGGTTGCGGACGGATGCCAGGTGATGCATCAGGTCGTCTTCAGCCAATGAATATACCGTACCGCAGCAGTTCCATCGCTCCGGTTCTTCGGCATCAATGCCCAGAGCAGTCATCGATTCGAGGGCCGATTTCTCCAAGTCTGAAGCCTTGGTTTTCAGGGTGCATCCGGGATAATAGCTCAATTTCATATCACTAGCCCTCATGAGGTGTGTTTTCTGAAGCTGCTAATCAATGCGATCGGCGGTAGAGACGCGATGGTCTCTCTGGGAATCTCGGGGATTTTGACGTAATCGATATTGTTCCTCAGCGTGACGAGTCTTATCGCTTCCATCACCTTGGCGATATCAATCCCCCTGGGACAGCGGACCGAGCAGGTAAGGCATGAGGCACAGATCCACGGTGATTTTGCACTAGTTACTGTTGATTCCATCCCCATGAGCGCTTGTCTCATCAATTGTCTGGGAAGAATATCCATCTCAGCTCCGTTAGGACACACCCCAGAACATGTTCCGCAATGATAGCAAAGATTGATATTTTGTCCACTCAGTTCGTTGATTTTCTGTACCAGTTCACTTTGTAATTTTGCTTTAATCATAGTTACCAACTTTACAGGACGGTTTCTTTATGTCGTGCGCTGTGGCACTGGATATTTACAGCCACTGGCATGCTGGCGATATGAGCGGGGAATGTCTCAACGTGAACCGCCAAAGCGGTGGTTGTGCCACCGAATCCCTGTGGACCAGTGCCGATGGCATTAATTCGCTTGAGCAATTCAGCTTCCAAATCCGCGACTTCTTGATCATGATTTGGCTTTCCCACTTCGCGAAGTAAAGATCGTTTAGCCAGCAGGGCAGTTTGTTCAATAGTTCCACCAATGCCAACACCAACAATAATTGGTGGACAGGGATTGCTGCCAGCTTCTTCCACGACACTTACAACATAGTCGATGACTCCCTGTCTTCCCTGGGCCGGTTTGAGAACGGTTACTCGGCTCATATTCTCACTGCCGCCACCTTTGGGAGCGACCGTGATTTTGAGTTGATCGCCCGGAACGATGCGTGTATGAATTATGGGTGGTGTGTTGTCTTTGGTGTTGACCCTTGCTGAGAAAGGTTGAGTAACGGCTGATTTGCGGAGGTAGCCTTCCTCGTATCCTTTTCGAACGCCCTCCTCGATAGCTTTGTAGAAGTCGCCGCCAACAACATGAGCATCTTGCCCGAGGTCGATGAAGATCACGGCCAGTCCGGTGTCCTGACAGAGCGGAATGCGTTCGGCAGCGGCAATCTCGGCATTTTGAAGTATCTGGTCGAGGACTTGTTTGGCCACATCGGATTTATCGGTATTCCGGCTTTTTTTCAGGGCCGCGATTACATCTTCGCCGAGGTAGAAGTTGGCGTCCTGGCACATTTTGGATACCGCTTGCGTTATTTCATTTGCCTGAATTTCTCTCATGCCAAGCTCTCCTATTGCATGAATAAGGGCCTGTTATCCGTGTAAGGATATCAGGCCCTTTATTGCTACTTTAACTTTAAGCCTTAGATACCCATGATCGGAAGCAAGCTACGCACTGCCTCAGCGGATTTCTTCAAACCGGCATCCTCATCAGGGCTGAGTTTAAGTTCGATAACCTGCTCAATCCCGTCTCTGCCCAGCTTGCAGGGTACACCGGCATACACTCCGCTGACTCCATACTCGCCTTCGAGTAATGTTGAGCAGGGGAGTATCTTTTTCTTATCAAGAAGGATCGCTTCCACCATTTGAGCTGACGCTACACCAGGTGCATAAAAAGCACTACCTGTTTTCAATAGGTTGACAATCTCGGCGCCTCCATTGACGGTGCGCTGTACCATTTCATCGATCTTGTCTTTGGGGAGGAGATCGGTGATGGGAACGCCACCAACCGTGCAAAGGCTGATGACGGGAACCATGGTGTCGCCGTGTCCGCCCAGCACGCAGGTGAAGACGTCAGTTACCGAGACATTCAGTGCCTGTGCGATGAAAGTCCGGAATCTGGCATTGTCGAGAACACCTGACTGTCCAAATACCCTGTGTTTGGGAAACTTGCTTATGTGAAGCGCCATCTGACACATGGCGTCGAGAGGATTGCACACTACCACGATAATGCAATTGGGCGAATGCTTTACCACGTTCTCGGTGACGCCCTGCACGATTTTTGAATTGGTCTGAATTAAGTCATCTCGGCTCATGCCGGGTTTACGGGCGATCCCGGAAGTGATGACCACAATATCCGAATTAGCGGTTTCCTCATAGCCATTTGTCCCGATAACATTAACGTCCACTCCGAGAACGGGAGTGGCTTCCAGCATGTCGAGACCTTTGCCTTGAGGTAATCCTTCAACGATGTCTACTAAAACCACATCGGCGATTCCCATCTCGGCAATCCTGAATGCACAGGTTGCCCCCACATTCCCCGCTCCGATTACAGAAACCTTGCTACGCATGAGATTCTCCTTCCTAAATTTTTGGATTGCGGAAGCCTTGCCTCCGTCTTTAAATAGCGCAAGTTCAACTTGCGCACTCCAAGTTTAAACTACGGTGTTATCACCGCTAGAATATCATCCCTGGCTACACTGGAACCCGGGCCGAAATTGATAGCTGCGACAGTACCTGCCACAGGAGCTGTGATGGTATTCTGCATTTTCATAGCTTCGAGAATAACCACTGCGTCGCCTGCTTTCACTTTATCGCCTTCGTTGACTTCATATCGGATGATCATACCCGGCATGGGTGCGACTACTTTCTTTCCGTCGACACTAGCAGGTTCAGGTGCGGGTTTAGCTTTCGGTTTTGCTGCTGGTGCGGCAGGAACTGCAGCCCGTAAGGGAGATGCTATCGTCATGGCCGGAGTCTCTCCGATTGGTTCAACATCAACTTGGTAATAATCATCATCAACATATACATTAAAAGTTCTAACTCCAGGGCCTTTCTCAGGGGCTTCGGCTTTTTCGGTGAGCTTACCTGCTTTGGCTTTGGCGATCAGTTCATCTTCGGCCTCTATCTCTTCCATGGTCTTGGGAGCGGCTGGTGGCTGCCAGTCGCTGGGAATTGTTTTATCGATTCCATATTTGTATTTCAGGAAACGTGCGCCAGTGGTTGGGAACATGGCATAAAGGATAACATCCTGCTCGTTCTTGGCGAATTCTTTGGATTCTTTCCGGGCATCGAGCATTTCAGGATCAAGTTCATCTGCGGCTCTACACGTAATTGGCGTTTCTCCGCGTTCATAACCCTTGAGTATCTTCTTCTGAACTTTTTTGTCAATTGGGGCCGGTGATTTGCCGTAAAGACCGTAGCAGTAATCCCTGGTTTCTTTGGCTACCATCTTGTAGCGTCCGGCTAAGACGTTTTGAACTGCCTGAACACCGATAAGCTGGCTTGTTGGCGTCACCAGTGGCGGACAACCAAGCTCATCACGGGTTTTGGCAGTTTCCGCCTGAACCTTGGCGATCTTATCCAGGGCATTGGCTTGTTTAAGTTGTGAAACAAGATTACTCCACATACCACCCGGTATCTGATGGACAAGCACTCCGGCGTCGATTGCCGACATAGTCGAAGTATCTAGGAAGTCACGATACTTAGGGGCTATTTCCTCCAGCTTTTGAGCGACAGCCAATATTTGCTCAAGGTCCAAACCTGTATCCCTGTCAGTTCCATAGAGAGCCACTAATATTGGCTCAATGGCTGGCTGAGATGTGCGCAGAGCAAACGGTGAGATCGCGGTATCAATGATGTCCACACCGGCCTCGATGGCTTTGAGATAGGACATTGAAGCTTGGCCGCTTGTATAGTGGCTGTGAAGTTCAATCGGGATAGTGAGGGCTTTCTTGAGGGCTTTTATCAATTCAAATGCATCGTAAGGCGAGATGAGCCCAGCTTGGTCTTTAATACAGACAGAATGAGCGCCCATATCCTGGAGAATCTTGGCTTTATTTACATAATAATCGATATTATAAACTGGTCCGCCCATTCGCGGTTGAGTGAGCGAATAACAAACTGTTCCCTGGAAATGCTTACCGGCTTTGATGACTGCTTTGCCAGCGCGTTCCATGTTGCGTTCATCATTGACTGCATCGAAAACACGGAAGATGTCGATGCCAACTTTGGCAGCCTGTTCAACGAATGCATCGACCACATCGTCATTGTGATTGCGATATGCAACTACATTCTGTCCACGAAGCAGCATCTGGAAAGGCGTTTTTGGGATGAGTTTTTTGAGGATACGAGGGCGCTCCCAAGGATCCTCCCCTAAATAGCGATGGGGCACGTCGAAGGTTGCCCCACCCCAGACTTCTACAGCATGAAAACCACACTTGCTAACCTCCTCGGCCATGTACTCAATATCTTCGGTACGCATTCGGGTGGCGAGGAGTGACTGATGCCCGTCTCGAAGTGTAGTATCACATATCTTAACGGGATTCGGAGCTTTTGGCCGTTTCTTCACTTGATCCGTTGTCAAATCTTTGGCCAGGATTGGTCCATCGTTGATTCCCTTCATTGATCTCCTTCCTATCGACTACCGCAAAGGAACAATACGTCTCTGCCACAGGCTGGACATCTGCATGATCTCCTGCCGCCCGGAGGATTGCCACATACTCACTTTTGATGTAGGCCTTTGCATGGGAGCAGTAACAATTGCCTCTTCTTCGAGATAAGCGTTTACAGCTGCCATTACTACTGCTACCTTTTTCTTCTCTGGCATTTTATCTATCCTCTATCCCCATAGCTTATACCGGGATGTTCCCGTGTTTCTTGGGTGGCCTGACTTCTCGCTTGGTGGAGAGTGTGTCAAATGCACTGATTATGGCGGAACGAGTGTCCTTGGGTTGAATTACTTCATCGACTAGACCGCGTGAAGCGGCGATATATGGGTTGCACAGGGCTTCCTGATACTCACTTATCTTTTCCTGCTTGAAAGCCTGTGGGTCCTCAACTTTTTTCAGATCTTTTCCATAAAGGATAGGGATTGCTCCTTGAGCACCCATAACTGCGATTTCGGCAGTAGGCCAGGCGAATGTCATATCGGCTCCCAGTGCTTTGCTGCACATTGCCAGATATGAACCGCCGTAGTCTTTTCGGGTAATTAACGTAACCTTGGGAACTGTGGCTTCCGAATAACACCACAGGATTTTGGCTCCATGCCTGATAATACCGGACCATTCCTGATCAGTGCCGGGAAGATATCCGGGAACGTCGGCAATAGTGAGCATGGGAATATTGAACGCATCGCAGAAGCGGACAAAGCGAGTCAGTTTGTCTGAAGCATTGACATCAAGGCATCCAGCGAGAAACATTGGCTGGTTGGCGATAATACCAACTGATCTGCCATTGAAACGAGCAAAACAGGTGATAAGGTTTTTGGCGAAATGAAGATGAGGCTCAAGAATAACGCCGTCATCAACAATTGCCTCGATGACTTTTTTCATATCGTAGACCTGCATAGCCGTATCGGGAATTATAGTATCGAGTTCAAGCGAAGTACGATTGGGATCATCGTTTGTCGCAACTAAGGGAGAGTCTTCCATGTTGTTGTCAGGTATGTAACTCAAAAGGACCTTGATCTGTTCGATAGCTTCGGCGTCACTATCGCAGGCAAAATTACACACACCACTCTTAGTCGAATGCGCCATAGCGCCACCTAATTCTTCTTGAGTGATTTCTTCACCAGTGACTTCCTTGATAACTGCAGGGCCGGTAATGAACATATAGCTGGTATTCTTAACCATGAATATCCAGTCGGTCATAGCGGGAGAATACACAGCTCCACCGGCACTGGGTCCCATAATGGCCGAGATTTGCGGGATGACACCGGAAGCGCAGGCGTTGCGGAAGAATATATCACCGTATCCGGAGAGGGCATCAACGCCTTCTTGGATGCGAGCTCCGCCTGAATCATTAATTCCAACAAGAGGACAACCGATCTTCATTGCCAGGTCCATTACCTTGCATATCTTTTTTGCATGCATTTCACCCAATGTACCGCCGGTTGCAGTGAAATCCTGGGAGAAGGCACACACTTTGCGACCGTTCACAGTTCCGTGGCCAGTGACAACGCCCTCACTAGGCACGAAGGTCTTATCCATGCCAAAGAGTGTAGCCCGATGACGCACGAACATGTCGGTCTCGTGAAAACTGCCGGGATCGAAAAGAAGGTCCAGCCGTTCTCTAGCCGTTAATTTTCCCGAATCGTGATGTTTCTTTATGCGATCAGGCCCACCCATGGCCAGTTCTTTTTCTTTTCTTTTGTTTAGGTCATCCAATCGGTCTGAAACATATCCCACCAGACATCCTCCTGTGATGTGAGCATTTTGCAAGAGTTCACGTCTATTCTAAGCCAAATGGCGTTCAAACGCAAGGAACAATGGTGCTTTTTGCGACCATTTTTTGATCAATGATGGTACAATACACCAAATAAAGATTCCGCTTATTCAAAGCGATGTTTTGGTTTTGTGAAGAACCTTATCGTTTTGTTAAAATAGGGCAACAGTTAGCGAGAAATAAGAAATTGGCAATACAAATTTTATCACCCCTGGTTATCTCCAAGATTGCGGCGGGCGAAGTTGTGGAGAGACCAGCCTCAGTGGTGAAAGAACTCGTAGAAAACTCACTGGATGCCGGGGCCAATCAGATTTCTGTTGAGGTTTCCGGAGGAGGAATACAGTTAATCCGGGTTATTGATAATGGTAGTGGCATTCCTGAGAATGAACTGGAAATCGCTTTTGAGAGACATGCCACCAGCAAGATAACATCTGAAAGTGATATTGAGGGTATCTCCAGCCTTGGCTTTCGAGGAGAGGCTCTGCCAACGATCGCTTCGGTTGCGGACGTCTCGATGCTTACGCGGTACAAAGACGAGGTAGCCGGGACTTCTATCGTAATAGAAAACGGAACTGTTAAAAGTAAAAACAAGCAAGGGTGTCCACAGGGAACAACAGTGACCGTGCGGAACTTGTTCGAGAGTGTTCCGGCTAGGTTGAAGTTTTTAAAATCGATTGCCACAGAGAACAGCCATATAAGTCAGTTGGTAACTCAATACAGCATGGCTTTTCCGGAGGTGAAGTTCAGTCTTCAAATGAACGGGCGCGTCACGTTACGTACACCTGGAAATGGTGATTTGAGGGATGCTCTTGTTGAGGTCTATGGCTTGGAAACTGCACAGTCGATGCTGGAGATAACCGCAAACGAAGGCGGCGTTAGCGGATTCATCAGTCCATCATCCGTGAGTCGCTCCAATCGTAATTATCTGAGCTTTTTTGTCAATCGTCGCTGGGTCCAGAATCGGATGATTTCATATGCCACTGAGGAAGCTTATCAGGGTATGTTGATGATGGGAAAGCATCCGATTGTGGTTCTCAATATCTCTTTTCCATCGGGGGATATTGATGTCAATGTTCATCCCACTAAGCGAGAAATAAAATTCCGCAATGAACGAGATGTTTTTCTAGCAGTGCAAAAAGCCGTGAGAGAAACCCTGGTGGGCTATACCTCAGTTCCAAATATGAGGGTTAGCTCACCTCTTTTTATGAGTCCTCAACCCACGACCATTCCGATGTCCATCAGAGAAAACATGGGGTCATCTCAAAGTGGTACATTGACTGCAAAAGAATCGCGCATGATTGAAACAACAACGCAATTACCGATTCTCCGGTTGATTGGTCAGTTGCGGAACACTTATATAATTGCAGAAGGTCCCGACGGAATGTATCTGATTGACCAGCATGCGGCTCACGAAAGAGTTCTATTCGAAAAGATACAAGAGCAGCAGTTAAAAAAATCAGTGGAAGTGCAGGGATTGCTGGAACCGATAACGATTGATGTCACTGCTCAGCGAGAGGAGTTTTTAAGATTGCAAGGTGAAGTTCTTAGCGAAGCCGGTTTTACCTTGGAGCGGTTTGGGGAACGAACGTATCTGTTGCGTGCAGTGCCGGCGGTGCTGCATAGGCAAAACATTCCTCAAGTATTAGCAGAGATAATTGACTCACTGGGGGAATTGCAAAGGAGCGATTGGAGAGAACGGATTGCGGTCTCGCTTGCATGCCACGGAGCGATCAGGGCAGGGCAGACATTGAATATTCAAGAGATAGAGGAACTGATGAATCAACTTGAAAAAACAGCATTACCTCACACTTGCCCTCACGGAAGACCAACAATGATAAAATTTAGCGCTTCCCAACTCGAAAGCGAATTTGGGAGACGAGGGTAGGGGCGGGTTTCAAACCCGCCCCTACAACGTTTTCTATAGATTCAGGAATCCAGCGGCGTAAAGCGTCTGGTTTAACAGAATCTTGGCTGTCTTCATTACCGCAACCTGCTCAGGATCGCTCTGGTCCACGATACTGAAATCGAATTCCTCAAGCATCATGTTTTCAGCGGCATCATACAATGCAAGATAAAGTTTATTAAGTGGGGTGGAATCGTCCCGGGTGTTAATAACTTTAAGGGTTTTTTGAAGATCGGTATCAAAAGAATCGGCGATTGGCCAGTCCATTCCACCACCAGCCAGCATCGCGGCGTACACACGATTCAGAATCGGACGAACCTCTTCCGGGCAGGCATTGGAAACGTTGGAAAGTCCGCAGGTAGTCAAGAATGGCGGGTCATTCAACTGCTTCATGACTTGGCAGGCCTTTACTACTTCAGGCCCGTGAGACTGGGTGCCATTTACTGTCATGGCCAGCGGATCGAAGATGATGTTCTCCATCGGCAGGCCGTATTCCATTGCCGCCATCATCAGGTCAGTGGCCGCAATCTCGGCGCGCTCGTCAGCAGTTGCCGGTAGGCCGGTGGCGCGAAGGGTGAGACAAATGAGATAGGCATCATGTTCCGCTGCCAACGGCATAAGTACTTTCATACGTTCCGGATTGGCGTTAGTGGAATTGATGATTGGTTTCGGATCTTTCGGCAACATCTTTAGTCCGGCTTCGATAGCTGCTGCATTGGTGGTGTCGAGACAAATGCCTGTTGGCGCGCTGACGACTTCCATGACGGTCTCAACCATCCACTGCATGACTTCTATGCCATCCTTCTTCCGGGGCCCGATGTTAAGATCGATGTACTTGGCTCCGCCGGCAACCTGTTTCTTCGCCAGTTCCTGAATAAGAGTTTTGTCGCGATTATCGACGGATTCCCTGATTTCTTTGGAGATAATATGAATATTTTCCCCGATGATTTCCATTTTTTCCTCCTTAGTTAAGTCCTAATTTATTGACAATATCCTTGATACTCACCTGAAGCGGCGAGTTAGAAGGCAAAGTAATGGAGGGTTCTCCCTTGATCTCCAGTGCAGCCAGGTTGGGATCTGCAGGAATGCTTACTAGCAAATCAAGATCGTTTTCTTTGATTGATACCTGTATCTCCGCTGGAAGGTCACCAACTACCCGATTAACGATCAGCCATATCTGGCTCACATGAGTTCTGATTTCCTTCATGAGCGGCTTCATTCTACCGGCGGCAATAACGCCTCGGATAGTCGGATCGGTTACTACTAGCAAAATATCAATGTCTCTGGTTGTCTGGCGGCTGACGTGCTCCATGCCGGCTTCACAATCGATGACTACATAATCGTAGTTTTTACCCAGTCTATCGATGGAAGTACGAAGCATACTATTGGCTGCACAATAGCATCCTGGACCCTCGGGTCTACCCATAGCGAGAAGATCGATTTTTTCCGATTCGACCAGCGATTCCATTATCTTCATCTCGATATAATCGGGCTTGGCAACACTATCATCATAGGCGCCACTCTTCACGGCAATTGCCATCTCTTCTCGCACTTGCCCGATTGTATCTTCCAAAGGCATTCCCAGCGCCAGGTTCAAATTGGTGCTGGGATCAGCATCTACAGCCAGAACGGTTCCTTTCTCAGACAGTTGGTTTATGAGTAAAGCAGCTATAGTGGTCTTACCGGTGCCGCCTTTTCCCGCAGTTACAATTGTGGTTCCCAATGTGTTTGTCTTCCTTAACAGATTCGCTCTTCGACAATCTCAGAGTGATCGGGGGAAAAGAATCCGTTCGTGCTGAGCCTGTCGAAGCACAAATTCTATTTCCCTTTAAATTCAGGTTTCCGCTTTTCAAGAATGGCCTTTATACCCTCTTTAGCATCTTCTGTTGCCATACTGAGGCAAGTGGCCCTTACTTCGGCTTCCAACAGCGAGGCCATGTCCATGGTCATCCCCTGATATATAGTGGCCTTGGCCATGCCGATAGCCTTCGAAGGGCCTTTGGCCAGACGAAGCGCCATTTGTTTTGCTGTGCTTTCGAGCTGATCTGCGGGTACCACTTGATTGATAAGCCCAATTCTCTCTGCCTCGGTGGCGTCAATCGTTTTACCGGTGAAGATCAACTCGCAGGCCCGGGCGGTCCCAACCAATCGTGTTAGCAGGTAAACTCCGCCGGTATCCGGGTGCAACCCAAGATTCATGAAAGCCTGACTGAAAACGGCGTTTTGGGCCGCAATTATAATATCACAACCGAGGGCAAGATTACACCCAGCTCCAATTGCAGGCCCATTGACAGCAGCGATCCATGGTTTGGGCATGTTTCTCATCCCGGAAATGATTATGGCTCCTTGCTTGCTGGTGGCCATCAATTCTACTGGGTTCTCCATCGATGAAGAAAGTAGATCACCAACGTCACCTCCGGCACAGAAAGCTCGGCCGGCGCTGGTGAGTAATACTGAGCGAATTTCTGAATCCTGTGCGATTTCATCGATCACGTTGATCAAATCAGTAACCAGTTCAGGGCAGATAGCGTTGAGTTTATCCGGCCTGTTAAGGGTAATCGTGGCGACTCCTTCTTCTTTTTGAAGCGTGAGGGTTTGGTAACTCATAGCCTCTCCTTTTTCTCGGGCTTCCTCACGATAGCACCCACTGGACAGATATCGGCACATTCACCGCACTGATTGCACTTGGATTGGCCAATAGGCTGGCCGCCAAACGAGGTGACCATTCGATCGAATCCGCGATAGGCAAATCCGATAGCTCCTGTCCCGAGTTTACGGCATTTCCAGACGCATTTGCCGCAAAGAACACATTTATTCGGATCGCAAGTGAAAACCGAACTGCTATCGTCGATGGGGAGGTCCTTGAGCAGTTTTGGAAATCGTTTGGTGTTGAGTTTCACTCTCAGATGCTTGGCGGCGCGCTGCAATTCGCAGTTGCGGTTGGCGGCACAATTGGCGCAATCGACTGGATGGCTGGCCAGCAGCAATTCCAGAGCAGTCCGGGCCAGTTTTCGGGCTTCTTCTCCAGCCGTGTTTACCACCATCCCTTCAGTTACTTTTTCTGTGCACGAAGTTACTGGTGAAGGTTTTCCTTCTATTTCGATAAAGCAAAGCCGGCAGGAAGCGGATGGCTCGGACTTCTCGCGAATAGCACACAGATTGGGGATGTAGATACCGTTATCAAGCGCGGCCCAGAGGACGGATTGTCCTTCCGGAGCTGTTATCTTTTTGCCGTCGATTGTTAAGGTTAGATTACTCATTTAAAATAAAAACCTCATCAGCCGGGAAAGTGAAGTCGTTTTCGACGTAGACTCTCCAGTTCCGGTGTATTGGTGATGACTACCATACCCTCTGTAACTGGCTCGGTACATGCGGTTACTATGCGTCCGTTGGTCTCGACAACGCAGAGTCTACATTCTTCAACGGGAGGATCAATATTGGGCATATAACAGGCATGTGGAATATCGATACCGGCATTCAAAGCCGCCGGCAGCACTTTTGTGCCGGAAGACGCTTGAATCCTGGTACCATCGATAATAATACTCACGTCATTCATTTTTCTTCATTGGTGGCATGGCTTCCGGCAATTCGCTTAACGGCGAAATCCGGGTTATGGCATTGTATTGCGGAGGGCAGGCCTCAACGCAGGTATTGCATTTAACGCATTTATCCTGATCGATAACCTTAATTCCCGTTTGTCCCTGATATATTGCCTCGACAGTGCAAGTGCCAACACAAGCATCACAAGATCGTTGGCATTTATCAGGGAGGATGTAGTAAGCCATCAGATTGTAACATCTTCGGGCATGACAATGTTTGTTGTTGATGTGGGCTTCGTATTCGTCCCGAAAATAGCGAAGCGTTGTCAATACGGGATTAGGCGCTGTTTTCCCCAGATTACAGAGTGACCCTGCCTTTATATCTTGTGCCAGCTGTTCAAGTATTTCGAGATCTTCGAGTTTGGCCTCTCCTTTGGTAATATCGTCGAGAATGTTAAGCATCTGCTTCGTTCCAAGCCGACACATCGTACACTTTCCACAGGATTCACTCTGGGTGAATTCGAGGAAGTATCGGGCGACATCGACCATGCAATCGTCTTCATCGACCACTACCATGCCCCCGGAACCCATCATAGCTCCGGCGTCTTTTAAGGAGTCAAAATCGATAGGCAAATCGAGGGCCGATTCAGGGAGACAGCCTCCAGAAGGCCCACCAATTTGCACGGCCTTGAATTGTCTTCCATCTGGAACACCACCGCCCACTTCAAAAACCACATCACGCAAAGTTGTACCCATCGGAACTTCAGTCAAACCGGTGTTTATGATTTTACCGGCCAGTGCAAATACTGCTGTCCCTTTTGTGCTACTGGTTCCGATTCCCGAAAACCAGATTGCCCCACGATTGATTATGCGAGGTACTGAAGCCATAGTCTTTACATTGTTGATGATAGTTGGTTTACCGCGTAGCCCATTGACTGCCGGAAACGGAGGGCGATGATGTGGTATTCCGGGCTTACCTTCAATCGAAGCGATGAGTGCAGTCTCTTCGCCGCAGACAAAAGCCCCTGAGCCTTGAAAAACAGAGATGTCAAAATTGAAATTGCTGCCCAGTATATTATCGCCAAGTAGGTTTGACTGCCGGGCTTGTTCAATTGCTTTGGTTACGCGTTGCACCGCTAGAGGATATTCGGCTCGAACGTAAACATAACCTTCCTGAGTGCCTGTGGCATATGCCGCAATGATAATTCCTTCTATGAGCGAATGCGGATCGCTTTCAAGAATGGCTCGATCCATGAAGGCTCCGGGATCCCCCTCATCGGCATTACATATTATATATTTGTAATCGCTTTCTGAATCACGGCATATTTGCCATTTTGCCCCAGTCGAAAAACCTGCCCCACCCCTGCCGCGGAGGCCGGACTTCTTGATTTCTTCAACAACCTTCTCAGGTTGTATCTGTAATGATTTGGCCAGGGCATTGTATCCGCCGTTGGCAATATAGTGATGAATATTATCAGGATCGATCCGACCGCAATTGTCTAAAATAACATAGTTTTCATATGTAGAACGAGGAAGATCATTTATGGAAGGGAGAAGTTCATTAGTCTCCAAGGCTCCGAGCAGGAATTCAAGAGAAGGATCTTCCCCGAAGACATAATCACGCACCAATAATTGAGCGATTTCCGGAGTTACGTAGCCATATAATAGTGGCGGATATTCCCCCCCAGGTTTTGCGATTATAACCAGAGGTTCTGCATAGCAATGTCCTATGCAACCAACCTCCAACACGGGAATATCCTGATGATCATCTCCCAGAGTTTTCCGAATAGATTCCAATACATCAAGAGCACCGGCAGCCCTGCCGCAAGTTGCAGTTCCTACCATAATAACTGGTTTATCGCCCTGTACCAGTTCAATCCAGCGGGATTGTGCGGTCTCTTCAAGCGCTTCATATGCAGAAGCTATGTCGGAGCTCATAATTTCTGAGACTCCTTGTCTTGCTGTATTTTAAAACCAAGCAGAATACCATCAACTCGTGTAGGACTGATCTTTCCCTGAACTTCCTCATCAACGACTGTTACTGGAGCCATAGCGCAGCATCCAACACAGGCGACGGTATCAAGATCGAATTCACGGTCAGGTGTTGTTTGCCGTTTGTCGATGCCTAAACGCCGCTTCCATGCATCCATTATTACTGTGCCACCACCAACGTGGCAGGCGGTTCCCATACACACTCGGATCGAATGCTTGCCTGGGGGATTAAGTCGAAATTGATTGTAGAACGTTACAACGCTGTAGACGTCAATATCTGGTATATCCAAGAATTCAGCTATTCCCAGCATGGCTTCGTGAGGGAGATGTCCAATTCTGTTCTGGGCTTCTTGTAGAATGGGGATGAGATTAGACCTTTGTCTGGAGAATGTGGAATTGATGTTACTAAAGAAGAGAGATACTTTTCCCATCTCCTCTTCGGTGAGTTTGGATGGAAGTTCAGTCAATTTATGATTCCTGCGATGCTATGCAAACTATAGGGGCAGGTACAAACCTGCCCCTATGATGGTCTTTTCGCCTTTAGATATAAAGATGATAAGAAACTATTACAGGAGGTCCTCAACCCGCTTGAGCAGTTCATCCGGTTTAACTGGCTTCTCGATATAATCCTCGGCTTCAAGCATCATGCCCTTGGAGGCCGGAATATTGGTTTCGCCTTTGCGCTCCGCATAACTGGTTAGCATTATGATTGGAATTTCGCTGAGCTGAGGATCTTTTTTTAGCTGTTCTGCAGCTGTGAAACCGTCTTTAACTGGCATTATAACGTCAAGGATTATCAAATCCGGCTTCTCTTCTTTGGCTTTTCGAATTCCCTCATCACCTTCAGTAGCCGTTATAACCTCATACTTGGTTCGGAGGACGATCGAGGTAGCTTCCACGAGATCTGGATCGTCATCAACCAGTAGTATCTTGGCTTGTTTGTCTGTCATTAATTCACTCCTTTTACAAATGGTAAGCTAAACTATTTGAAAGCTTCACTTATTAGCTGAGAAGTTTTCCAACCCTTTCAAGCATTAATGCAGGTGAAACTGGCTTTTCGATATAATCATCAACTGCCAATTTTGTACCTGTTTCCTGTTCAAACTGGGTGCGGCTGGAATCTTCTCTCAATGATGTCAGAATGAGTATTCGGATATCATTAAACTCTGGATGCTTGGGATCCTTAAGCTTTTTATAAACTGAGAACCCTCCCATTCCTGGCATTATTATATCCAAGATTACCAGATCCGGTTTATCCTGGTTGATTAAATCTAGCCCTTCAACTCCATACCGAGCGATACTTACTTGGTATCCCTGCGAGTCAAGGATTATTGACAGTGCCTCACGTATATCCGGATCATCATCGATGATTAACACCTTGTTTTTTTGGGACAAATATTCTCCTCCGATAGCCCCAACGGTTATTATTATACTAATAGTTGAAGCCGCAAGTCCAGTCGTTCTTGGTAATCGTTATATCAGGAATTAGTTATTGGGTTTCAGCGGGTAATGAAAATGTAAATTTGCATCCGCAGCGTGTTTCGGGGCAAGGGCTTTTTGCTTCAATCTGACCTCCGTGGGCTTCAATGATTCTTTTAGCAATTGGCAGGCCCAATCCTGAGCCGGGTGCTTCTACATTAGTAGCGCGATAGAAGTCCTCAAAAATGTGGGGAAGATCTTCCGATGGAATACCGATCCCATCATCTTGCACTTCACCGATGATTTCGCCATTCTTTGATAGTAGTTGCAGATTCACAGTTCCACCCTCGGCAGTAAACTTTATAGCATTACTTAGCAGGTTCGTTAGCGCCTGCTGCAATCGAAGAGAGGAACCATGAATAGGAGGAAGATCAGGTGGAATATCAACTATAAAGTGTATCTCTTTTTGTTCTGCCAGACGTTCTATGTCTTCCAGTAGTTCGTCTGTGATTTCGGCTAATGAAACATGCTCCATTTCGTTAACAATTTGCCCGGTTTCAATGCGTGAGATATCCAAGAGGTCACTGATGAATTCCAGTAGCCCATCTAACCTGGCACTGCTTTTTTCGATCATTTCCTGGTGTTTCTCGTTGAGTTCGCCAGTATATCCCCCCAGCATCACACCGAAATAAGTTTGTATGGCAGCAATGGGAGCTTTAAGATCATGGGCTACCATGGAGATAAAAGCGAGAAGTTTATCTTTTGCCTCTTCCACTTTTGCCAGGTCTTCCTGGCTTTGTTCGAGCTGCGCCATTTTCTCCTGCAGGCGCTTCTCGTAGTGTTGTTCTTGTGACTCGTATTCGCGTGCCTTTCTTAGGGAAATTGCTCCCAAGGCGGCAACGAGGTTCAAGAATTCAATATCGTCGGTGGTAAAATCACGTGGTTCGCTGGTATATACTCGTAAAATACCAATGACTTCTTCGCGGAGGACCATGGGCATCGAGAGAATTGAAGCTATCCCCTCTTCTTTAGCCTGGGCTTTGTACTGAATTCGAGGATCTGTGGTTGCGTCGAAGACGATTATCGGATTGCCCTTAAGCGCCTCATCGGTTATGGGGTCGATCTTAACAGAACCTTTTCGGATATATGAACTGCTTAGTCCGTATGCTACGGTGTGTATTAGTCGTTTGCGATCTTGTGAAAGCAGCATCAGAGAACAACCTTTTAAGCCAATCGCTTTGGCTGTACTTCGCACAATTCCATTGAGCACGTCTTTGGTTGATGTGCTGGAGTCCACTTCCGTGGCAATTTGATACAGAGCTTTGTAGTAATCTAGAGGTTTGCTTCTCATTGATACTACCCTGATATTGGCACAATTATGACAATCCGTCTTTTGGAAGTCAAGTATTGTGAGATTTATCTACAAACGAATTGAGGTAAGCTGAAAAAAGTGGACACCAAAGTCAGATAGAATAAAAAGGCGGAG
>CAZWIP010000012.1:0-31357 GCA_964634125.1 uncultured Dehalococcoidia bacterium | reverse complement strand
AGGAGAATTCACGCAGGCATGGTTATATGCTCAGTATGCTGGGGATCAAGCAGGTCGTGGTGGTTGTCAATAAGATGGACCTGGTGGATTACAGTGAAGAAGTATTCAAGCGGATCCAGGTGGAGTTTACAGAGTTCCTAAAGGATATCGGCATGACCCCCCGGGCGTTCATCCCCGTGAGTGGCCGGGAAGGCGATAATGTTGCCGCTAACACTGAGAACCTGTCATGGTTTAATGGCGGGACTGTCCTGGATGTTCTGGACCAGTTCGAGAAGCAAAAGCCTGAGGTGGACAAACCCTTCCGCATGCCTGTCCAGGGTGTTTACAAGTTCACCCAGAACTACGATAACCGGAGAATTGTGGCAGGGACCGTGGAATCTGGTACCCTGCAAGTCGGTGATGAGGTCGTTTTCTTTCCTTCAGGCAAGCGCAGCCGCGTAAAGGATCTTGAGATCTTCAATGCGGACACCCCAGATTCGCTGGGACCAGGAGATGCACACGGGTTTACAGTGGAAGAGCAGATCTATATCACCCGGGGTGAGATTGCGACGAAAGCGAGTGAACCCGAACTCTCAGTGAGTTCCAGGATCAAGGTCAGCGTTTTCTGGCTGGGGCGTAAGGCACTGAGCACCGGGCAGTCTGTGAAGCTGAAACTGGGTACCAGTGAGGTTTCGGCACGCCTCGAGAGCATACACAAGGTCATCAATGCCAGTAATCTCGATCAGAGTGCTCAGACCGAGATCCAGCGGCATGAGGTAGCTGAGTGCGAATTCAAGCTGAAGCGCCCCATGGCCTTCGACCTCGCCGGCGAGTTTGGTGGGACCAGCCGTTTTGTGCTTGTGGATGATTATGAGATCCAGGGTGGCGGCATTGTCCGTGAAGCGGTGGTTGATCGTCAGAAGGAGTACCGGGATCGGGTACAGGCTCGTAACAAAAATTGGGTGTACAGTGAGATCCCGGTAGAGCAGCGGGCAAATCGCTACAATCAGAAAGCGACACTGTTATTCATCACGGGTGACACTCAGACCGGGAAGAAAACCCTGGCCAAACATCTGGAGCAGGTCCTGTTCTCGGAAGGGAAATACATATACTTCATCGGTATCGGCAATCTGCTTTATGGTCTGGACAGCGATCTGGAACATGCGCCCGAGTCGGACGTGGAAAAGACGGTTAATCGCCAGGAGCATATGCGGCGTCTGGCCGAGGTAGCGCATCTGATGTTGGACGCGGGTTTGATCGTTGTGGTGACTGCGGTGAACCTGAACGAAGAGGATCTTACCACGATCAAAACAAGTTTACTGGGTGATCGGCATCCGGTTCTGACGGTCAGGATCGGTGAGTCGGATGATGCTGGTCTGCAGCCGGATCTCATGCTGGCGCCCAGGAGTGATCTGGAACAAGCCGCGCTTGAAATCCGTCGATTGTTACAGCGGAACGGGATTATCTTTCAAGCTTCGGAGGAGGCATTTTAGAAAATGAGTTTCGAAGTCTATAAGATCCTGCATCTGCTGGGCATATTCAGTATGCTGGTTATCACTGGTGGAGTGATCCAGATGGTACGCTCAGGGATTGAGGATGAGCCTGCTTCAACAAAGCGTAACCGGATGATCATTCATGGCGTTGCCATGTTTCTCATCCTTGTTGCCGGCTTTGGAATGTTGGCAAGGTTGGGATTATCGAATCCCATGAACTGGCCGTTGTGGGTTTGGATCAAGGTGTTGGTCTGGATCTATATGGGTGGTGTCCAGTCGCTGATTCGTCGATTTCCGGGTCACATCAATCTGTGGTTATACTCTACTGTTATTATTGCACTTCTGGCTGGGATCATGGCGATTACGAAGCCTCTCCTATAAGCAATTATAAGTCATGAAGATACTTGTCACAGGCGCTGCAGGATTCATAGGTTCACATGTGGCTGAGCGTTTTGCCGGCGATGGTCATGAAGTCATCGGCCTGGATTATCTGACGGATTACTATGATGTCAGATTGAAAGAGCAGAACGTAAAGGATATACAACAGGCCGGTGTCGAGTTTCACAAACTGGATCTTGTAACTGACGAATTGACCGATGTTTGCACGGATGTGGATTTCTGTATTCACCTTGCTGCCCAGCCTGGGATTTCAAGGCATGTGAGTTCAGAACTTTATATTCGCAACAATGTGATCGCAACTGAGCGACTTGTTCAGCAAATGGAACAGGTAGATTCATTACAGGGATTCATCAATATTGGCACTTCTTCGATATATGGTCGGAACGCAACCGTTGCTGAAGATGTTGCTCCTGAACCGATCTCAACCTATGGAGTGACCAAATTGGCCGCTGAGCAATTGGTAATGGCGCGACATAGAGAGAACGGTTTTCCGGCGTGTTCATTGAGATTATTCTCTGTATATGGACCACGGGAGAGGCCTGAAAAACTATTACCTCGTCTGATCACAGCATTGCTGACGGATCAATCTTTCCCATTGTATAATGGATCGGAAAATCACATTCGCAGCTTTACCTATATCGATGATATTGTGGATGGAATCGTTAAGTCGGTTGATCGAATCAGCGAATGCGAGGGTGAGATTATCAATATTGGCACTTCCCTGGCATATACTACGCAACAAGTGATTGATACCGTGGAAGATACCCTTATTAAATCAACAGTGATTACATACAGACCTGGAAGACCCGGTGACCAGGAAAGAACCCTGGCGGTGATCGATAAATCTAAGCGACTTCTGGATTATAATCCTTCCACTACCCTGTCGATAGGGATCAACTCAGAGCTTCAGTGGTTTCAATCCAACTTGCGGACCGAGGTGGTGTAGCGATTTCCATTTGAAGAAATGCGTTTTCATAGATACATATTATTTCTTTCAGCGTTAATATTTAGTCACTGCGGTGTTGATGTTGAGGATGCAGAGCCACCATCACCACCGCGGTGGGTTCCAAAGAGTACACCTGAGGAATGGCCCGAGAGGGGGATTGATGCACATGAAAGCGGGGGTGTCATGCTCGAATGGTATTCCAATCCGGAGCCGGACATTGCATCATATGAGTTGTGGCGAGCAAGGCACTTTGACGTGAACGACAGCCTGGGAGAATTTGAACGATTGGATATAATAGACGAGGATCTACAGCAATCCACCATCACTTCATTGGATCAGAGTGTACAAATTAATGAAAGCTATTTCTATACGATCCATGCCGTTGATGATGCCAACAATAAATCAGCTTGTATGGATACGATAACGTATAAAAAAATAGCCAGAGTGGGTTTTCAATCAATGGCTCCGAATGGACTAACAGACACGTTGCAGCAATCCCGGTCACTTACGTGGAAATATTCTTATGGCTTGAATATGGAAGATTACGTGTTAACTGTGGTTGGAGAGCAGAATGTTCTACTATACAGATGCCAGGTCATGCCGACAAATTATACTGGTGATCAGGAATCTCATTCCATTCCCGATACAGTTGTTATGCAAGACTCTAGTATATATCGCTGGCGTGTTGATGTTCATGCGGATTATGAGGGTGATGTGGAAACCAGTGGGGGAGAGAGCCGTTGGGCCACCTTTTTTTATTTCAGGTATTGAACGACTGTGCATGAATAAAAGACCGTGTAATTGTTATGGAATCGACTCTAGGAGTATGGTGTTTATCACGATTTGAGGAGAAACTACAGAAATTTCAATTCGGATGAGATGGAAATTCAATATCCCAATTATACAAGTTGCCATTGATTTGAGAGACATTTGGCCTCTCTATATCAATATGGGATGAATAATTGTCTTATGATGAGTAAAAATAAATTACGATCACTTGCGACCGCTATACCTATAACCTTGGTGCCAGTTGGGTATCAAGTCAGATATGAAGTCGTAATAGGACTTGGTGACAGAAAAATAATAGGACCGATGTTTCAATGAATACAAATGATAATTCCGATGAGTATCGTTATGATGAGCTATATGGGGGAGAAACATTCAATATCCAAGAAATTCTCCGGATAATTCGGGCGTATAAACGCTCGATTGCAGTGATCTTTATTTTCGTTGTTCTTGCTGCATATTATCTGTCTCTCACCACTCGACCTGTTTATAAAGCAACTACCACCGCGATAATAAAACAAGTTAACACGAACGCTGCCGGTCTCATTCTCAATCCGGTTGGGGCAACAGTTAGTCAGCGTCTAAAGAATGAGATTGCAGTTCTAAAAAGTTTCTCCCTACACGAAGAAGTAGTCAGTGATATGATAAAAACAGGAGCTGCTTACGAGAGTGCATTATTTGGTACACGCTATATCCGAAAACGGTATCGCGCTGGGTCATGGTTTGTAGATTGGATCATTGGTGAGCCAGATTCAGTTTTAAATCCAGATTCTCTATCCTACAAGGGTATTGTTCGGACGGTCGAGAAACTACGATCAAGCACAAATGTTAATACTTTACGTGAAACTGACGTTCTTGTAATAGAGGTAAATTCCACTGACTCAACTGACGCTATTTATCTGGCAAATCTGATTACAACAAAATATTACAATTGGGATCTAGCTGGCGGGCGAGGAGATATTCAGTTCGTCCTTACTTTTCTTGATAGCCAGATCACTAAATACGAGAAAAGGTTGGTGGAAAGTGAAGAGACGCTGAGAAATTTCCAGACAGAAAAACAGATTTATACTCTTGATGGTTCAACAGATCTGTTGCTGGCGGACCTGATTAAATATGAAAGTGTGTACTTCACCAATATCGCGGAGTTGGAGGTCAGCCAGAGACGTGTCGAATACCTGAAAAGTCAACTATCGGATAGTGAACAGGCATTAATTGAAGAGATCGTAAGCACCAATAATCCGATGATAGTGGCTTTACGGGAGAGAATTGCAGCGATGGAGGCCCAAAAGGTCCAGCAGATGGTGGATGAAGGGTGGACTGAAAATTCAACACAGGCTCGTGATTTCCAACGGAGAATTGAGGAAATGAAGGCGAGGCTGACAGAACTGACCCAGAACCTCATTCTCTCAGGCTGGAGCGAGCAAGATCCATTCGCAGCTTCCCAGGCGATCTTCAATCGGATCGTAGAGCAAGAAGTGGAGGTCCATTCATCACGCATTCGGGCAGAGGAGTATCGCAAGCTTGTTGTTCAGATGTCATCTCGCCTGAATGAATTGCCAACGCAGATATTGAACTACGCTAGACTTGAACGGGAGAGAAAGCTCAACGAGAATCTTTATTTAACTATGAAGCAGAAATATGAAAATTCTCGTATCACTGAAGCTGGGCAGAGGGGTAAGGTGCGAATTCTTGATCCTGCCGTTATTGCAGTTAAGGTTAAGCCGGATAAAAAGAAGTATATGCTCCTGGGTATATTTTTTGGTCTGAGTCTGGGTTTTGGATTAGCCTTTTTCAGAGAGTATCTGGATAATACAGTTAAAGCGGTGGAACAATTGGAGCGCAAGGGTCTAACCGTGATGGGGATTGTCCCGGATATTCATAAGGATGGTGGCAGGCGCGTCTCCAATCAAGCATTAAAACCATCAAAGGGTGGCCATGAATTCCGCCGCAGGCTGATCACCTACGAAGATCCGAAATCACCGATTGCTGAAGCGTATCGCACATTGAGAACGAACATCTCTTACAGCAAGGCAAAACATAAGATAAAGAGTATAATCATATCATCACCTCAACCCGGTGAGGGGAAATCTACGACTGTAGCTAACCTGGCCATCGCTTTTGCGCAATTACGGAAACGGACATTATTAATAGATACGGATTTACGAAAACCGGTTCAGCATAATGTTTTCGAATATCCTCGAGGCCCCGGAATTACAGAATATCTGGTTGGTGACATTGAAGACTTTAACAGTGTGGTCCATCACACAAAGATCGAAAATCTATATCTGGTTACCGCAGGTAATCTACCACCCAATCCTTCTGAATTACTGGGTTCGCAGAAGATGTCGGACCTCGTGGAGAAACTTGAGCATGAATGGGACATGATCCTTTTTGACTCACCACCTTTGGTGGCAGTCACCGATGCTTCCATGATCTCAGCTGAAATAGATAGTGTCTTAATGGTAGTAAAGGCTGCCCAGACCGATCGGAATGCCGTTGACCGAGCCCTTGACACCCTAAAGAATGTAAAGGCGCCACTGGCGGGTGTGGTACTCAACGGAGTTAAACCTGAGAGTCTTGCTGGTAAGTACAGCTATTATTATTCTTACTATCAATATTATTACGCCGATGATGGAAAGAAAAAGAAGAAGGGCAGGAAAGGAAAGTAAGACCTGTTGGTATAGCTATATATGATCCATGCCCTGATCACTCCAACCACAAGATGCCGATAATATCTATCACCATTCACTTTTTCAGGTACTGCGATAGAAATACCAGGGGTCCATCAATAGATGATCGTTACATCGAATCATCTGCCGGTGTGGGTATTGGGTCTCACCCCTGGCAGCTGAGATGGTACATGATCGGGTAATTCCCATTCTAGAATATGCTTGTATCGTGATCTATATTGAGTAATATTCTTGCGCAATAAGTGGTAAAGAATATTGCTCGAATCATTAATTACATCAAAAACAAGAGTCAAGCTCTTGCTGAAGTTCTTCCTGAATCCGGGAACAAGAGCCTATCTACGAGAAATTGCTGGTGAGTTCGGGGAATCTACCAACGCTATCCGTATCGAACTCAACAGGCTGACCAAGGCAAAGCTACTGAAATCCGAGCCTGATGGCCGCATTGTTCACTACCGGGCGAATAAGCAACACCCTTTATTCGAAGATATCGAGAACGTTGTAAAGAAATACGTGGGAATTGATCGTCTTGTGGATCTCTTCTTGGGGGAATTAGGGAGCGTGCAGCAGGCATTCATTATTGGGGATTATGCCAAGGGAATTGATTCAGGTCTGATTGATTTGGTCGTGGTAGGGAGTATAGAAAGCGAAACACTTGATCGATTGATCATTAAAACCGAGCAGCTCATCAGTCGAAAAATACGCACACTGGTACTGACTGAGGGTGAATTGGTAGATTTACACGACCGTCTGAGCAAGGAGCAGATATTGCTGCTATGGATTAACGATTCAGGTAATCAGAAACCTTCAAAACACGCGAACAGTGATGAGATTTCTACTAATCCGGATTAACCGGGATCCAACGGAAATAGAAGGAAATATATGTCAGAGATTTATTCTGAGGATCAGAAGTACAGGCCAGATAAAGATGCTATCGCAGTGATCCAGTCTTAGTAGTAAGTCGATGTAATCCGCGAGACAAGCTTTAATAACTAAGGACTTTCAATGAACTCAAAATGTGCATTTATCACTGGAATAACAGGGCAGGATGGTTCATTCCTGGCTGAGTTACTTCTGAAAAAAGGTTATATGGTTTATGGGATGGTAAGACGTTCCAGCACGATCACAAAAACCAGACTTGAACATATCTATCATGATCCCCACGTTTCTGGACAACTACTGCTGCTCGAGTATGGAGATATGGCTGATGGATCTTCAATGAGAAGGATATTGTCGAAAATAAATCCGGATGAGATTTACAATCTTGCAGCCCAATCACATGTTCGAGTATCGTTCGAACAGCCTGAATACACCTCTGACGTAGATGCAATGGGAGTCCTGAGGTTACTTGAAGCAGTGAAAGACTGCCAGGAGGCATCAGGGAAAAAGGTCCGTTTCTATCAAGCTTCGTCATCAGAAATGTTTGGCGCATCGCCACCACCGCAGAATGAGAACACGGTACTTCAACCAAGGAGTCCCTATGCAGTGGCAAAAGTTGCGGCCTATTGGAATACTGTGAACTATAGAGATGCCTACGGTATGTTTTGCTGCAATGGTATTTTATTCAACCATGAGAGCGAAAGAAGAGGCGAGAATTTCGTAACACGCAAAATTACACGCGGGGCAGCTCGTATAAAACTTGGGCTGCAGGAAAAGCTATATCTTGGAAACCTTGATGCTAAACGCGATTGGGGCTATGCACAGGACTATGTCGAAGCAATGTGGATGATGCTCCAGCAAGAAGAGCCAGATGACTACGTTGTTGCCACAGGACAGGCGTATAGCGTAAGAGACTTCCTTGTCAGCACCTTCGAATACCTGGATATGGATTGGACCGATTTTGTAGAAATTGATCAATACTATTACAGACCTACAGAGGTCGATCATTTGCTTGGTGATCCAACGAAAATTCGAGAGAAATTAGGCTGGCAGCCAAAAATCGATTTTCAGGAACTCGTAGTGCTTATGACAGAACATGATCTTGATCTAGCGAAGCGTGAAGCCCACGCTTTAAATTTTAAAGGGTGATGCTGCATAAATTAGAAGCATCGAATAGATATAATTTGGCAATCGCACCTAGAAATCTGTGGATGTAAAACTATGAGATTACCTGAACATGGAGTTGATAGAGTGAGTATTGAATGGATCAAACATAAAGACGTGAATTTGGGATTGATAATCAGAGCAGACTATCGTCCGGATGAGTCGGTCTTCATCACACCGGAAACTTACAATCAGCAGATCGGTTTTATCGTTTATCAAAAAGGAAAATCTATCACACCTCACGTACATAAACCTGTGGAGCGCACTATTCGAGGAACCAGTGAGGTTCTTCTCCTCCGATACGGGCATTGTTGGGTTGATTTCTACCGGCCGGATAAGTCCCTCTACTGTAGCAGAGAGGTTCGAACAGGAGACTTGATCATCCTGATCGATGGTGGTCATGGATTTCGTATGATACAGGATACGACATTCATGGAGGTGAAACAGGGACCCTATTTGGGTATAGAAGATAAAGAGCGCTTTGAGATTTCGAGCGATGACTGAAATATAACCATGTATGGTACAAGTTCGATAACAAGTAGACCGCCGAGAATCGCGATCGGTGAAGATACTGTTAAACGCTCACTGGCTATTGTATATACTGCAGTTAAAAACCTATCAAATCGTGATGACTATCCCAGGAGAATCATAGGATGTTAGACGGGAAATCAGTACTCATTACCGGAGGTACAGGTTCATTCGGGAAGAAATTTGTGCAGACAATTATCGAACGATATAAACCTATTAAGGTGATCGTGTACAGCCGCGATGAGCTGAAGCAGTTCGAAATGCAGCAGGTCTATTCAGATCAGGGTGATTCCCCGATGAGATATTTCATTGGTGATGTCCGGGATGCAGACCGCCTGAAAATGGCAATGGACGGTGTGGATGTAGTCATTCACGCTGCTGCACTCAAACAGGTACCGGCTACAGAATACAATCCTTTTGAAGCGGTGAAAACGAATGTGCTCGGCGCTCAGAACGTGATCGATGCCTGCTTTGAATGCGACGTCAAGAAGGTGATAGCGCTGAGCACCGACAAAGCCGCAGCGCCCATCAATCTTTATGGTGCCACGAAGCTGACGTCCGACAAACTGTTCATTACTGCGAACAATTACCGCGGGACACACGATATCCATTTTTCAGTCGTACGCTATGGTAATGTCATGGGCAGTCGTGGTTCAGTTGTACCATTCTTCCAGAAGAAAATGGCCGAAGGTGTTCTACCTATTACCGATAAACGGATGACGCGATTCAACATCACACTTCAGGAGGGTGTTGATTTCGTATTGAAAAGTCTGGAACGAATGTGGGGTGGAGAAATCTTCGTACCAAAGATACCAAGTTACCGGATCCTGGATATCGCACAGGCGATAGCACCAGAATGTGAACACAAACATGTTGGTATTCGACCCGGTGAAAAAGTGCATGAGGAGATGATCACAACCTCTGATGCCATGAACACCCTGGAGTTCAATGACTACTATGTGATCGTCCCTTCCGTCAGACGCTGGAGCCGTACAAAATTCATGAATGAAAGCAATGAGCAAAGGGGTAAGCCCTGCCCAGAAGGCTTCAATTATAACAGTGGTGAGAATGAGCATTTTCTTACCATTGATGAATTAAGGGAGTTGATTAGTAGTCTATGATCAATTATGGAAAGCAGACAATTGGATCAGAGGATATCAAATCAGTTGTCGACACCTTGGGGTCGGATTGGTTGACCCAGGGTCCAAAAATCGCTGAATTTGAATCAGTACTGGCTGACTATTGTAATGCTCGTTATGCCGTGGTTGTTTCTAACGGAACAGCAGCTCTCCATTTGGCAAATATGGTCACTGGGCTAGGTGCAGGAGATGGAGTGGTGACCACCCCAAACACATTCGTAGCAACATCCAATTCGGTTATCTACTGTGGGGGACGTCCAATTTTTGCAGATATAGATGGTGAGAGCCTCAATTTGGATCCCGATGAAATATCAAAAACAATATCTTGTGAATCTGGGATCAAGGGCATAATACCGGTTCATTTCGCTGGCGTAGTAGCTGATATGGAGCGGATCCACTCAATCGCAAGAGAGCATGACCTCTGGGTAATTGAGGATGCGTGTCACGCCTTAGGTGGCCGCTGGATTGATTCCAAAGGTGAATCTCACCGTATCGGTGATTGCTCATATTCTGATATGACAGTCTTCAGCTTCCATCCGGTGAAGCAGATCACAACCGGTGAGGGGGGCGCGATCCTAACGAATGACGAACAACTCTACCACAAGTTGTTACAATTGCGCACTCACGGCATAACCAGGGAGCAGGATCTTCTGGAAGAGAATCACGGTAGCTGGTATTACGAGATGCAGGAGTTGGGCTACAATTATAGGATCACGGACATCCAGTGCGCCCTGGGAATGCAGCAACTGAGACGTAACGATGCCTGGGTCTCACGTCGACGTGAGCTGGTCCGGAAATATGATGAGGCCTTTGCGAACCTGTCGCAGGTTCAGCCTCAGGCACATCCGGATTCACACGAGGGCTTCTCCTACCACCTGTATGTGGTCCGGGTCGAGGCCAGACGTGAACTTTATGATTATCTGAGGGATCAGGGGGTCAATACCCAGGTGCACTATATACCAGTACATCTGCAACCCTACTACCGGAAGAATTTCGGATACCAGAAGGGGGATTTCCCGATTGCGGAGGATTACTACGATCACGCACTCTCCCTGCCCCTTTACCCAACATTGAAAGATGAAGAGCAGGAACTGGTGATCGATGAAGTGAGGAAGTTCTATGCCCGTCCCTGATTTTATTGCCGAAGTGTCATCCAACCACAACCGGGATCTCGGGCGGATGAAGGAATTCATTGACGTGGCAGCTGACATTGGCTGCAGCGGCATCAAATACCAGTTATTCAAGCTCGACGAACTTTTCGCTCCGGAAATCCTTGAGCGCAGTGAAGAACACCGCCGCCGCAGGGAATGGGAGCTGCCTGTTGAATTTATCCCCGAGCTTTCACAGCACGCACACGGGAAAGGGCTCAAATTCTCCTGCACCCCGTTTTATCTGGAGGCTGTGGAGATTCTGCGCCCCCATGTGGATTTCTTCAAAATCGCATCCTACGAATTACTCTGGCTGGATCTTTTCAAAGCATGTGCTGAAACTGGACTACCCGTCGTATTCTCGACGGGAATGGCAACCCTGGAAGAGGTCAGTTCCGCCACAGGCTGCCTGGTGGACCAGGGTTGTGAAAGCATCACTGTCCTGCATTGTAACAGTGCATACCCCACACCTGTGGAAGATGCCAATCTCAGTGGAATAGACCATCTAAGGCAGCAGCTGAAGGGCTATGCCGGTTCAACCAACATGGAATTCGGCTGGTCGGACCACACTGTTTCTCCCGGTGTCATCCATCGTGCTGTCAACAAGTATGGATCCAGTATGATCGAATTCCATCTGGATCTGGAGGGAGAAGGTGCGGAATATGTATCGGAGCATTGCTGGCTGCCAGATCAGATCGGTGAGGTCATCCGTGACGTTAAATCCGGGTTCGCCGCTGATGGAGATTCCGAATACCGCATTTCCAAGACGGAGCGACCCGATCGTGAGTGGCGTGCCGATCCGCAGGACGGATTACGGCCAATGAAGCATGTGCGGGATACTTTTGGAAAATAATATCTGCATCGGTACAGCCCAGCTGGGTATGGACTACGGCATTGCCAACCGGGATGGCCAGCCGGGCGATGATGAGATGCTGCGGATCATCAGGTACGCATCAGAATGCGGGATCTGGTACTATGACACCGCTCAATCATACGGGGACAGTGAACTCCGGCTGGGGCGCGCCTTCACCGCATTGGGCCTTGGGGACAAGGTCAGATGTATCTCCAAACTGCATCCCGGTAATGAATATGACTCAGAGCAGATCATTGAGACAGTCCGGGAATCGGTCTCCAGTCTGGACGTATCGACATTGTGGGCTCTCCTGGCGCACAGAGTGGATCAAGTCCATGATGATGCGATCCTCGAAGCAGTCAGAAGCCTGAAAGCCGAGGGACTCATAGACCACTGGGGGGTCTCTGTGTATGATCCGGCCGATGCACTGGAGATGGTCGAGAAAGTCGATATCGATGTTATACAGATCCCCTTCAATATACTGGATCGACGCTTGCCGGATAAGGGCTTGTTCGATCTTGCCGCGAAACACCAGAAGAAACTATTCATCCGATCGATCTTCCTGCAGGGACTGATCTTTCTGACCCCCGATGAAATGAAGCAGAGAGGCATGGAATGGGCAGCCCCATATATAGCTGATCTGCAGGGACGATTGGACAGGTCGTCCGATGCGCTTAACGAATTTGCTCTGGTGGCAGTCAGGAAATATGCCCCTGATGCCATTCTGATCATGGGAGTCGAAAAGCTGAAACAACTGAAAGAGAATGTCTCACTTCTATCAAAAACAGGGTTGAGTGATAGCAGGGCGAAAGCCTGGTGGGATGAGATTCCAGTCTATCCGGAGCGGCTGCTCAATCCGTCACATTGGTGATCCTTAATTATGAGTACGATCGCAGTTGTTCAGGCACGAATGGGCTCAAGCCGGCTACCCGGCAAAGTATTGATGCCAATTCTGGGCAAACCGATGCTGTGGCATCTCGTGAAACGTCTTGAACAAGTCTCCGAGATCTCTGGAATTGTCATCGCTACCAGTGACAAGGAGCAGGATAACAGGATCAGAGAATTCTCCCTAAGCCAGGATTTTAACGTCTTCTGTGGTGATGAGGACGATGTGCTGGACCGGTTCTATCAGGCTGTAAAAAATACTGAAGCGGATGATGTGATCAGAATTACCGGCGATTGTCCGCTGGTCGATCCCGGAACCGTTTCTGATCTGATCGCACTCTTCAGAACCCAGCAGTTGGATTTCTGTGGGGTTGCAACCGGTGCCGGCGTAGCCGCCGAGGAGGGGATCAAACGCTACCCGGATGGTCTGGACGCGGAGATCATGAGAATTGAGGTCCTGGAACAAGCCTGGACCAAAGCCCGGAAGCCATTTGAGCGCGAACATGTAACACCTTTTATCTGGAAACAGCCGGAGCGATTCAAACTCGGAACGCTCTATGCCCCTGATAGAGATTACAGCGATTACCGCTGGACGGTTGATAATCAGGAAGATTTCGAGCTGATCTCCTGGATCTATGAAGAACTATATCCGGTTGACAACACATTTGGATTGACTGATGTCGTCAATCTCGTGGATCGCTTTCCGGAAATGATGGAGAAAAACAGGCAGTATCTCGGTCGGGAGGGTTATGAGCAATTTTAATCTCGAGGCGCTGATGTCAGCCTCAGGTCAACAAAAGTACAAAAAGGGGAAACAGCTCATTCCTGGTGGAACCCAGTTACTCTCCAAGCGGCCTGAGATGTTCGCTCCGGATGTCTGGCCGGCCTATTACTCCAGGGCCAAGGGGTGCAGGGTCTGGGACCTGGACGACCGTGAATTCATTGATATGAGCATCATGGGGATTGGGGCCAATATCCTCGGGTATGCGGATGAGGATGTGGACAACGCAGTCAAAGCGGCAGTGGACAGCGGCATATCCACTTCTTTGAACTGTCCCGAGGAGGTTGAACTGGCCGAACTGCTGGTGGAGTTACATCCCTGGGCTGAGATGGTCCGTTATGCCCGCAGCGGTGGGGAAGCGATGGCCATGGCTGTACGCATCGCGCGTGCCCGGACGAACCGGGAGCTGATTCTGTTCAGTGGTTATCACGGCTGGATGGACTGGTATCTCGCGGCCAATCTTAGCGCCGAAGATGGACTGGATGGTCAGCTGATGCCGGGTCTCGAGCCGCGGGGTGTTCCCCGAGGACTCCTGGACAGTGTGAAGCCATTTCACTTCAATGATATCGATTCACTGAGAACCGTCATTCAGGGGAGAGAAACTGAAGTAGCTGCCATCGTGGTGGAACCGGCCAGAGGCGAAGAGGCACCGAAGGATTATCTGGTCACCCTGCGTGAGATCGCCAGTGACCTGGGTGCCGTCCTCATTTTTGATGAGATCACCAGCGGATTCCGGATGTGCGCCGGCGGAATTCACCTGCGCTACGGTATTAATCCGGACATCGCAGTGTTTGCAAAAAGCATCGCCAACGGCTACGCGATGGCCACCGTCATAGGCACTGAAAACGCGATGCAGGCAGCACAATCCACCTTCATCTCGAGCACAAACTGGACTGAGCGTATCGGCCCGGTAGCCGCCCTGGCCACTATCAGGAAGTACATGCAGCGGCAGGTGGACAAGCACATTATCGATATTGGTAACCGGGTGAAGCAGATCTGGATCGAGAAAGCCCGCAAGCATGACCTCCCGATTCACGTCAGCGGATTACCTTCACTGTGCCACATGGCATTTGATGATCAGGTACAACAGGAATTCGCCACCTATTTCACCATAGGGATGTTGGAGCTTGGATTCCTGGGTTACCGTCAATTCAAACCGTCTTTTGCGCATACTAGCGCTGAGATTGACGCTTACGGACAGACCGTCGACACCATATTTGACGAATTAGCCCGATCCACACCCGGCAAGATCCTTAAAACACCCATCGCTCATACCGGTTTCACGAGGTTGACTAAAGAGTGAATATTCTCTTTCGTTGTGACGGATCTGAGAAGATCGGCATGGGGCATGTGGTTCGCTGCCTGGCATTGGCAGCTGAACTTCAGGAGAATCACCGCTGTGAGATCCACTTTGCCATGCGTGAAGGTGAGATCGGATTCAGGCAGGTCAAATCTCACTACCCGGTCCTGACACCGAACATCGAAGCTGACCAATTTGTCTATCGGGACTGGCTGCAGAGCTGTATCGACGCCGTCCAGGCCGACGTTCTTATCCTGGATGCAAGAGATGGTCTGGACCGGCGGTCACTTAATCAGTTGAAAAATCAGAACAAAATAAGAATTGTGACAATCGATGATCCTGAGGAGAAGCGAATGGAAGCCGATCTGGCCTTCTTTCCTCCGGTGCCCCAATTGTCGGATCAGAACTGGGATGAATTCAAGGGTACACTTTGCATTGGCTGGGAATATGTGTTTCTCAGAAGAATATTCCTGCAGGAGTATCCGGAACCGGATAATGTCATCCCGAATATCCTGGTTACCATGGGGGGAACAGATCCCTACAACCTCACCCAATCTGTTCTTCAGGCACTGGGACAGGTAAGTTTGCCGTTTTCCGTCACCGTCATCATAGGACCGGGATATTCACGGTTCGAGCAATTAAGGGATCAGATCTCTGAACTTGATTTTGAATGTGAGATTGCACGGGATCCGGAGAATATTGCTGAGGTAATGGCCGGAGCGGATATGGCTATTGCGGCATTCGGGCAGACAGCCTACGAGCTGGCAGCGCTTGCTGTCCCGGCATTGTACATCAACATCAGCGAGGATCATGAACGCTCTTCAGGATTGTTTGAGAATTCCGGACTGGGAATCAACCTTGGGCAGAAAGACCATGTGAAGGAGAATCTCATTGCCGAGAAGGTCACATCCCTGCTCATGAACCATGGGGAGCTGGATACATACCGGGCAAATGCACAGGGATTGGGTCTGAAACAGAGTCTTGTAAACATTTCAAAACTGATTACGGATTAAGTAGGAAATGCAGAAACAACAAACTTCCGGGCAGAAACATCAGGGCATCCTGAAGGACTCGGTTGGAGAGTACGACATCATCGACTGTGAAGAATGCGGTTTCATTCACGCCACGCCAATCCCTTCCCCCGAAGAGCTCAAGACGATCTATCAACATGAGTATTATGTAGATGACAAACCACTCTATATCGAACGCTTCATCGAGGATCTTGAGTGGTGGAAACTGGCCTATGGAGATCGCTACGATACCTTTGAAGCTCTCTTGCCTGAAGGTGCTCGGCGTCTCTTGGATATTGGATCCGGTCCGGGATATTTCCTGAAACACGGGCAGGACAGGGGATGGGATGTACTTGGAGTAGAACCTTCGCAGCAAGCGCAAAGTCATAGTACCGAGGTTCTTGGCGTCAATGTCCTACAGAAAGAATTTAACAGGGAGGTGGCTTCAGAGATCGGTTCATTCGACGTTATACATCTGAGTGAGGTTCTAGAGCATATTCCTGATCCCAAGTATCTACTTGAGAATGCTTATCAGATCCTGGCGAAAAACGGTCTTGTTTGCGTTGTAGTGCCGAATGATTACAACCCTCTGCAGGAGGCTTTGCGAGCAGGTTGTGGCTTCGAACCTTGGTGGTTAGCACCCCCGCATCATATAAACTATTTTACATTTGATTCACTATCGGTACTACTAGAAAAATGCGGTTTTCACATTGTACTAAAGGAGGCTACTTTTCCCATAGACCTATTCCTTCTTATGGGCATTGATTACATTGGTGATGATAAGATAGGCCGTAAGTGCCACGAGTTTAGGAAGCAATTTGAATTGAATATGAGTAAGGCCAATTCAAATTCAATTAAGAGAGAAATGTATCGTTCCTTTGCCAAAAATAATATTGGGCGAGAGATAATACTAATCGCAGAGAAAGATGTATAAACAAGCATTGATATGTATTGCAGCTGGTGAAGCGCAAATATCAGTAATAAAATCTGCAAAAAAGCAAGGTTTACAAGTTATTGCAATCGATAAAAATGCAAGTGCTCCCGGTTTCAAATATGCTGATGAATGCATCATGTTAAGCACATATCACGCTGAACCAATAATTAACGAATTAGAGAAATATGCTCATGCATATGATTATGTGGGTGTAATAACACGTTCATCTGGTATTCCAGTGATTACGCAAGCTGTAATAGCAAATCACTATTATTTACCAGGAATTGACCCACAAGTTGCAGAAAATATAGTCTTTAAAGATAGGTTGATGAAAGAATGTGAAAGGTTTAAGATTCCTGCTCCCAAGTATCAGATACTTAATAGTATAGCCGATATAAACTGGGATTTAATTGAATATCCAAGCATTGTAAAACCTTCATTGAGCATCATTGGAAAAAAAGGAGTATATAAGATTAATTCCAAAGCGGAGCTTGCAAAGAGATTCTGCAGTTCGATAGAAGCGTCTTACAACAATAAGATAATTATTCAATCCTATGAAGAGGGATGTGATGTAACGTTAATGGGCTTTGCGGTCGATGGAAGATTGCATCCGATAATACTGTTAGATGAGATAAATCATTTCGATAGTACTGGCAAAATAGAGCAACTAGGAATAATTGTGCCGTCTCTAAAGGATGGGAAAAAGGAAATCATTTACGAATATGCTCAAGGTATTATTGACAAATTTAATATTCAATCATGCATATTTAATATGTCATGCAAAGTTACACCCGATAATACAATAAAAATGATTGAAATTCATCTTGATTTAGGTGGAGATAGAATATTGGATGACCTACTACCAAATAGCATAAACATAGATTATATAGATTTAGCAATTAGGATAATGTCTGGAAAACCAGTTAATGTTCAAAAGATAACTTGCATTCCCACAATCATGATTACTAACAACAAACGAAAGCGAATTCCCTCTGAATACATGATACCAACATATTATAGCGAAAATGTAATATATTCTCAGAACTAATAAGAAGTAGTAAAATGAAACCTATTCAGATATCAACAAACAATGTACCAATACAATTATATCTGTCCGATACATCCCTGCTTAAGGATAATTCATTAAACTTGCTAAAAACTTATGCAGAAATGGATGAAATTCATGGGCAAGTGATTGGTCTTCCTGATATATCTCACAAGCTAGCAAGATTTTCGCCAACAGGTATGGTTGTAGCGGCTAAGAACCATATAATTCCGGCAGCAACTAGCCTCGCTACTAATAGTGGGATTCGAGTCATTTCATGTGACATGAGTATAAAGGAATTAAGCAGTACTCAAATCGACATACTTTTTAGAATACTTAAGAGATCAATACCGATTTACGGCCTTAAAAGCAATAATCCGATAAAGCCTACGATAAGCCATAAAGACCTGTTCAGTATATTCGGAGATGCATATGAATGGATTGAAAGACGGTATGACATTAACGGTGAGGAATCGGTATATATTCAAAATGTTAATAATATGAAACTTGTACCGGAGAAACTCGTCTACCCAATAGAAGACTATTTTCCAAGCGGGCTAATTAATGAAGGTATTTATGGATTAGGTGTACTTGAGTCTGGAAATCATTTTATAGAACTACAAAGAGTCGATTCTATTCGTGATAAAGTAATTGCAGATAAACTCGGGCTTGAGAAGGATCAATTGTTGTTCATGATACATGATGCAAGTCCCTGTGGTATGATTAATCAATACTATACACCACGATGGAATTATTACGGACAAGAATTCATTGATTTTGAAACCGATAAAGGAATGTTTCATTCTCGAGCATTCGCTGACAAAGAGCAAAGAATATTCCGAGATAATTATTTTCCACCAAGTTCCCCCTATTTTGCCATAGAAGCTGACTCGAAAGAGGGGCTTAGATATCGAGTAGCCTTGAAAGGTGCCATGAATTATGGTATAGCTAATCGAACCGTGATGCATCAAGCAATTGATGATGCACTGAATATGGTTTTAGAGACGAAGGATTTTAAGACAAGACTCATTACCGATACGATGCATGACACGATTACGAGAGAAAATATCAATGGAGAATCTTTATGGGTACACAGGCATGGCGCCACACAGGCGTTGCCAATTGAAGAGTGTCAAAATCAAGGTGTGTTCGCAGAAATCGGCCAATGCTTTGGCTTGCCAGGTGCTCCAGGTTGTCCGTCTTACATTTGTGTATCAGGAAAAAACACTGTAAGTACTTATCACTCTGCCAACCATGGAGCAGGACGATCTATAGATAGGCCCGATGCAATTGGTATGTTTTCAAAGAAAAAGATATATCAACATTTTACTGAGAATAATATCAGTATATATAAAGAAGGGAATATGGATATCAGAGGGGAATCTCCTGAAGCGTTCAAGGATATAGATCAAGTTGCAGATGACTCGCAAAAAATGGGTTTGATAAAGCAAATTGCTCGTGTTATACCAATAGCTGTTAAAAAGGGTTGATAATTGTGACCAACCATAAGAAGCCAGCGTTATTACATATTGGTTGCGGGAAGTTACAAATTCCAAGCATAACCTGGGCAAAGGAGCTTGGATTGGTCGTAATTGCTACTGATGTAAACTCAAATGCACCGGCTGCAAAATATGCTGATGAGTTTTGGAATATATCTGGGATTGATGTGAACAGATTGAGTGATTTGGCGGCACGAATCGTTACCAAATATAATTTGGTTGGTATACACTCAAGTAGCGACTTCGGTTTACAGGCAGTATCAAGCATTTCTACGAAGCATGAATTAAACGCATGTACCGTTAATGCATTGAAAGTTGCAATAAACAAAGAAGAATCAAATCAATTATGGGAAAAGAATGGTATAGCCTGTACAAGAGGAAAACAAATTGGATCGTTCCAGGATGCCGAGAGGATTGCTGATCACTTGAGCTATCCAGTAATAATTAAACCGATTGATTGTAGCGGAAGTCAAGGAGTTCAATCAATTGAATCAAGAGAACAGCTAAGGGGTGCTTTAGATAGCGCAATGAAGTACTCAAAGTACATCAGAATTGAAAAATTACTTTCAGGTGAGCATATCGATGTGAATGGTCTATTTGTGAATGATGAGTTTTACGGATGTGGAACATTCGATGTGCATTACTCTAATGCTCCCTACCATATTCCACTATGGTCTAATCAGCCATCGTTGATTAGTAAAGATTCTGAGGACGAAATATATAGCTTGGTGGAAACGGGATCTCGAGCACTTGGTATCAATAGTGGACCTGTTAAAGCAGATGTGATCTTAACAAATGCTGGACCACATCTTATAGAAGTAACCCCAAGGTTTCAGGGAGATGTCGCTACAAACCATTTAACTCCACTAGCCTATGGTAGTAATCCACTTAAGGCATATTATTCGTATCTGCTGAACAAAGAAGATTGGTCAAAATATTTAACTCGCCGAGATAAGAATAAATATGTAGGCTGGTATGCTTTGTTTGCGAAGAAAAGTGGGATTCTTAAGAATATTCATTATCACAGTAGACATGAAAATGTGTTTAATACTTATTTCAGTGCGAATATTGGTGATAAACTGGGCACTCCTGAAAGTAATGAAGATGTGTGTGGATTTATCTGGGCACATGCTGAAAGTATAACACAACTACAAGATCTATTAATCAAAGAATCTTTAAAAATTGAGTTCATTATCGAATAGAAATATATTCTATAAATCAATTCAGATATGATACTTCCAGGCAATCGTAATTAATGGATTCTAAATCATGAAAATATTACAGTGCGGATATCCCAAATCAGGGAACTATTTACTATTTTCTGTAATAAAGAAAATGCTGTTTTCAAATAACATGTGGAGGAGTTATAAGGAGCAGTCTGGACTGGGTGAATTAATTGATAGTGTCTTCAAGGACTATAAATACCACCCAGAAGAAAACAGTAATGATGTTATATATGAAAAAAACAACACGCTGTATTATAGATTTCCACATTCAAAGATTAAATACTTGAGTATTAACCCCAGTATTGTCGTAAATCATTCTTCGTTAATATGGACTCACAGTCTTCCAAACATACTTGGAAATAAATATCTTAAAAAAATCAACAAAAGAATATACATCGTAAGAGATGGTCGAGATGCAATCAATTCCCTTATGCACTTTGTTACTAGTCCTATAGCCTTGAAGAGATATCCAGAATATAGCATCACTGATACACAATTACTGTATAATGACTATGACTATTTTAAGAAGCAGGTAGAGCAATGGAAAAGTCATGTGGTAGCATTTCAAGAACTGAGTAGCAAGTATCACTTGATAAGATATGAAGATATGATAAGGAATAAATCCAGAGTTATACGCAAGCTGGGAACATATTTAAATATTAGTGTCGATGAAGAAAGCATATCACATGCTACATCGTTTTCAAAAATGAAACAAAATGCCCATAATCATCTTAGGAAAGGTATCTCTGGTGATTGGAAAAATTATTACTCGAAAAAGCATATCACATTATTCAATGATATTGCCGGAAAGCAACTAGAAGAAATTGGATATGTAGCGGAGGACTATTAATGAAAGTACTATTCGTATGAGAGATCATAAGATTATGACCGGAGCAGATGTTATCGCATTGGCGTTAAAGGATATGGGTATTAAAAGAGTTTATATTTACCCAGGCGGTACAATAGCACCTTTGTTAGATGCAATAACATCGTTAGGAATAGAATACATATGTGCTAGGAATGAGCAAGGCGCTGGATACGCAGCAATAGGAGCAGCAAAAGTAACTGGAAAAACTCAAGTAGCGATAGTTACTTCAGGACCCGGGATTACAAATTTATTAACACCGATCGCAGATGCGTTCTACGATTCAGTACCATTATTGGCCATTTCTGGACAGGTTGGTACAAATGATATGAACTCTGAAAAATTGGTAAGACAGACTGGATTTCAAGAAACAGATTCGGTGGGAATCACATCCCCTGTAACAAAAAAATCAGTAATTATTGCCGATCACTCAAATATATATAATAATTGTATTGACTTGATCTCATTAACAAATAGCGGAAGACCGGGACCTGTATTAATAGATCTACCCATGGATGTTCAAAGGGAGAAGTACAAAAATGAGCAAATACAACGAACTTCAGACATCAGTGATAAAAAGGACATCAATGCTCCCATAGCCCCGATCTCGAATGAACTGATACATACAATCATTAGCACGCTTAATAATAGTAAAAGACCTATAATTCTTGCAGGAAACGGAATCCATATATCAAATTCTAGTACTGAGTTGGAAAAGTTTGTAGATGTTTCAGGTATACCCCTCGTATCAAGTATGCCTGGTGTCGGTTCTATACCATCGAAGCATCAATTATATTATAATTATGTTGGTCATACTGGTGAGTACTTCTCAAATCTCGCATTATATCATTCTGATACTGTCCTGTGTTTGGGAGCTCGGTTAGATTTAAGGCAAACAGGTACAGAATTGGAACACTTTAATTCTAAAAATATCATCAGAATTGATATTGATAATAGTGAATTGATACATGGACGTGTAAAGGGTGATTTAAACATTAATAATGATATTAAACCAGTTCTTCAGCGATTGCTTAATCAATGGAGGAGATCCAAGGATTTAGGAAACGGGGACTGGATTAATCGCATTGAATCCTGGAGAGATAAATATAATTCAGCTCAATTCTATCATGATTCCAAAATGTCAAGTTATCATGTAATCAATGAAGTTGATGAAAATACTGACGGTATGAAAGTTATCGTATCCTCTGGTGTTGGTAATCACCAACAATTCGCAGCACGTTATTTTTCATATAGTCATCCTCAGCGAAAATGGTTGACCTCTGCTGGTCATGGTACTATGGGATATGACATCCCCGCTGCAATTGGTGCCTTGATTGAGAATAACGAATATGATTATGGCCTTGTATTTGTTGGAGACGGTTCATTTCAGATGAATATACAGGAGCTTGCAACAATACATAATTACAAGCTACCACTGAAAATCTTCATATTAGATAATAGAAAGTTAGGTATTGTTTCACAATTCCAGTTGCTGAATTGGGAGAAGGACGAGAGCACAGGTGATAAAATCAATCCATCATTTTCAAAAATAGCAGAAGGATATGGGATTAGGGGATTTGACATCTACCATAAGGATGATATTCGGAACACTCTAAGCATTGTATTTGAATCAAAGGATCCCATGGTCATCCATTGTCATATTGATGGAAACGAAGATTTGAAACCTATGCTGTTGGCAGGTCAGAAAATGAATGAGATGTATCCGTTTGAGGAGAAGATATAAATAGAAGAAATGGATTGGTGCAAGTTTGAATAGGCTCGAAGGGAAAATTGCCTTTGTCACTGGTGGAAGTGGAACAATTGGTGAAGCGATTGTCAACAAAATGGTTGGAGAGGGAGCGATAGTTATATTCTCGTATAATTCTAGAGAAGAAGTCGCTAACAGGTTAGCAAAAAAATGGACAGAGAGAAATCATGCGATTGAACATATCCATTTGGATGTTCAGAATAGACAATGCGCAGAGTCTGTATTTTCACATATTGAAAACACATACGGAAGATTAGATATTCTTGTCAACAATGCGGGTATTAATAGACCCACCGATTTTGATAAAATAAATGATGATGAGTGGGATGAAATATTGAAAGTGAATCTACGTGGCCCCTTCATTGTATGCCAGGAGGCACTAGAGTTATTGAGAAAGTCTGGAGAGGCTTCCATCATAAATATTAGCTCGGTTAGTGGTCAGTTTGGTGGCCCTAGAACTGCCCATTACGCTGCAAGCAAAGCTGGATTAATATCTCTTAGTCAAGTAATTGCAAGGTTTTGCGCACAAGATAATATTCGTTGCAATACCGTCGCAGTCGGATTTGTTGAATCAGAAATTGCGGAAAAGGGATTGAAGTCTGGGATGGTAGCGGATATTGTGGAGCAAATACTATTGAGAAGACTTGGTACGAAAGAGGAAATAGCTGATGTCGTTGCTTATCTTGCATCAAGGGAAAGCAATTATATTACTGCCCAGACAATTAATGTCAATGGCGGTCTGTATTTTTAGTAAAGGGTAAATGAAAACTATATTAATAATATCAGGGGGGATTGAAGCTGTACCAGGTATTCAACTCGCCAGGGATATGGGTCTGCATGTAGTTGTAAGCGATGGAGATCCATACGCTCCCGGCTTTGAATATGCTCACGATCGTATTAATGCTAGTACCTATGATATTCTGGAAACGGTTAACAAAGCAAAACACTATCATGAAAATAAAAGGAAACTTGACGGAGTTATTTGTATTGCTTCTGACATACCATTAACAGTTGCTTCTGTTGCAGCAGAATTGGATTTACCTGGAATCCCACTAGAATCTGCAAGGGTGGCAATGGATAAAATGGCAATGAAGGACAAATTTAACGCTGATGGCTTATTAGTACCTAATTATAGCAGAGTTTATAGTGTTAATGACTTAAAGAGAGCCATTAAGAAGTGGGGATATCAACTGGTGCTTAAACCCGTTGATAACCGCGGTGCGAGGGGTGTTCTTAAGATAACAGAGGAAGTAGATCTTGATTGGGCATGGCAATTCTCAAAAGAAAACAGTCCCACTCACAGAGTTATGGTTGAACAATTTGTTGATGGACCTCAAATAAGTACAGAGTCACTAGTTATTGACGGTAATTGCTACACGATAGGAATGTCTGATAGAAATTACGAATATCTTAAACGGTTTGCTCCGTTCATTATCGAAAATGGAGGTGATCTACCAAGTCATATTTCTACTCCGATTAAAATCAAAATAGAACAAATAGTGATGAAAGCAGCAAGATCATTAGGAGTAAAGGATGGTGTTGTTAAGGGAGATATAGTAATAGATAATGATGAACCATGCATAATTGAATTAGCAGCTAGATTAAGTGGCGGATACTTTTGCACACACGAAATACCCCTTAATACTGGAGTTGATTTTGTAGGAAACGCCCTGAAAATATCTATTGGTGAGGAAATAAACATAAATGAACTATCACCAAAATATTCCAGACCTGTGAGCCAGAGATATTTCTTTCCTCCTCCAGGTAGACTAAAGAGGATTATTGGTCTGGACGATTTGGAAAAACATGAAGCCGTAATGCATTACAGTATTAGAGTGAAACCGGGTGACACAATTCCAGAGCAAATTGCGCACCCATCTCGAGCTGGGATGGTAATCACAGTTGGTGAGACACGAGATGAAGCCTCAAAGGCGGCAATTGAGGCCATTGATATGATAGAATTTGAACTTCAATAATGTTAATTATGCTATCATTCTACTCAATATATCATATAAATATTATGTACTCCTCCATTGAGAAGGAACGTCGGAGCGATGTTATTAAAAAGTGTTATTGGCCAATATTTGACTTGGCTGATTTACAAACTCGTATTGGTTTAGAAGCGCCAGGCGTGACTCTTGAAATAATAAATGAAATTGATCCAGACTGGATTGAAGCACTGTCATATTACATTAACGCCGGAAAGATAGAGTTTATAGGAAGTGGTTATAGTCAAATTATAGGTCCACTTGTTCCGGCTGAAGTTAATGATTGGAATCAAAGATGTGGCATTGAAACCTATTTTAATATGCTAGGTGTTCGTCCGAGAATTGGTTTAATAAATGAAATGGCTTATTCAGCTGGTCTGGTTGAGCATTATCACAAGTATGGATATAAAGCAGTGGTTATGGAATGGAATAACCCAAGATCAGGCCATCCTGAGTGGAATAACGAGTGGCGTTATTATCCACAGATGGCCAAAGGATGTGCTGAATATGATATACAGTTAATATGGGCTGATTCGATTGCTTTTCAAAAATTTCAGAGATATGCGCATGGTGATTATGAGTTTCAAGAATACATTGATTATCTTAGATCCAAGATAGGAAGTAATGATAGATACTTCCCGATCTATTCTAGTGATGCGGAGATATTCAATTTTAGACCAGGAAGATATAATACAGAAAAGGGTGTTGGAATAGCGAATGAATGGGACAGAATTATTAATATACATGAATACTTAAATGAGCAAAACTGGTGCAATTTTGTATTCCCATCAGAAGTATTACATGGGATTGGTAATCAACATGGTGGAAATGTATTAAAACTAGAATCACCGGCACAACCAATTCCTGTTAAGAAACAAGAAAAATACAATGTCAACCGTTGGGCCTTATCTGGACGAGATGATTTAGGAATTAATACCACTTGTTATCATATTTATCGTAACATGTTAAAGAAATCTGGGAATGAGCAGGTAGATTGGAGTGAATTGTGCTACTTGTGGTCGAGTGATTTTAGAACACATATCACTTCAGAAAGGTGGCGGGAATATATTGATGGTTTGGAAGGTAGTTTGAATGGATTGGATAGAAATGGGGACTATGAGGAAACATCCAGATCCAATGAATCAAACGATAAATCAAATAGATTAACCTATAAGGTGTCAAAGAATAGTGTGGAAATAGAAGGTGAAGATATTTTTGTATTGCTCAGCAAAAGTAAGGGATTGACTATTAAGGAATACAAACGAAAAAAAGTCTCCTCAAAACCTTTATTTGGCACCCTCGATCACGGTTTCTTTGAAGATATATCACTTGGAGCAGATTACTTCTCAGGCCATTCGATAATTGAGAGGCCTGGTGAACATAAGATTGCAGACTTGAATATCGTTGAGCCCGAAATCACGCGACTAAACGACTGCATATGTATAACGAGTCAGCAACATACAGATGAACGAAAGTTTACAAATAGAATATTGATTTATGATGATAGCATTGAATTCGAGAAACATTATGAAAGTCGTAAGCAATCATTCGACCATTTAATATAACATTCAATCCTGAAGCATGGGATGTAAATAGTTTATATGTTGAAACACATAATGGCGGCTCCACCTTAGAGAGATTTAATCTTAATGTTCAATATATATCACATAGTAGTATATATTCATCCCTGGTATCGGCGAGACACTGTTTCGGGAATACAAATGGTGTTCTCATAATTGGGGATGATAATAAGTGCATGACCATCACTTGCGATATGACAAAATCAGCCTTGATACCATCCATAGTGTTTAGTAGACAAGAAGATTCAAAATATCTATTTAGGGTGCAATACTCAGCAAGCGAGATGGATGAAACTCTCAAGGAAAAGGCAAATAAAATCAGTTTACGGTTGAGAATATGGACAGAAGCTAACCCAAATTAATTAACTCCAGTATCAACAAAGCCAGATTATTTATCAGAGGCCTAGTTGGTGTACGATAATCGCTTGAAGCACAACAGTATAAAACAAGGAATTGAAATTGACATCAAAATAACTATGCAGGCACTTTCAATCATCCTCTCGTTTTCGGTGATGACAGCTCAATTGTTTTCAGCAGTAATTTATATACCCAGCAGTTTTGCATCAATCCAGGAAGGTATTGATTATGCATCTGATGGTGATACAGTTCAGATTGCCCCTGGGACCTACCAGGAGCAATTAATCATTTCAGGAAAATCGATTGTCCTGTGTTCAAATTATATCACGACACAAGATACTGAAGACATTTCTCAGACGATTGTCGATGGAAGCAATCTAGATTATGTAATAAAAATTGACAGCACCGCAGGTTCAGAAACATCCATCATTGGGATAACAGTCCAAAATGGTCATGATGGAATACAGCCGTATGCTCATTTCAATATGTTAAACAATCGCATAATAAATTGCGCTGATGGGATTGATTATGAATCAGGCAGCGGTGGATTGTGTAGAAGTAATACTTTTGAAAATAATACAGATGATGGCATCGATATAGATGATATAGTTGATGTAATTATTGAAAATAACCAAATTATTAATAATGGTGATGATGGCATTGAATTTCGTTTACATGAGTATTCGGGACCATTACTAAATGTAAGGATTCAGAATAATACTATTGGGTGGAATGATGAAGATGGAATCCAACTAATTGATTATCCTGATACATCAAATCGAATTATCCACATTAACAATAACCTCATAATCAATAATGCGATGGTTGGTATTGGGTGTATGGCTGATGGGATTACGACAGAAAATTATGAGGGTGCGAGTATAATTGAGCCCATATATATGATTAGTAATACCATCGTGGGTAATAACTATGGTATCACTGGTGGAGCAAATCTAACAGCGTTTAATAATATTGTATCATCCAGCGTCGTAACAGCTATGAAGAATGTTAATGGAGCATCATTGATTTCATATAGTGCTTTTTGGGATAACGGACAAAATTTTGACAATTGTATTGTTGATAATCAATCTTTAATTTTTTTAAATCCATTATTTATCAGCGACAGTGACTATCATATTCAAGATACAAGCCCATGCATAACGGCCGGTAGAGCCAATGGATGTCCTATCAGGGATCTCGAATACACTCAAAGGGGGAATCCACCAGATATTGGTGCCTATGAGAATATTTCAGATGGTGATCAGTCGCTTTCTGTACAGTTAACAATATTCACAGCTGATTTTGTTGATGATACCGTTATTCTAAAATGGGTAACTGAGTCTGAATTAGAGAATATGGGATTTATGCTATTACGTTCATCTGATAAAAATGGAGATTATAAACTCGTCAGCTCGTTTGTTGATAATCACAATCTGCTGGGACAGGGTAACAAAAGTATGAGGACTGAATACTCTTATACGGAAAAATGTACATTTGAACAAGGTACATTATGGTTTAAGCTTGCTGACGTGAGCTATGGGGGGGTTGTAACCTTCCACACGCCGATTTCAATTTATATTCCAGATGTTAAAAGTGATTATGTATTTTCTCAAAACTACCCAAATCCCTTCAACCCGATCACTCATATTCGGTATAAATTACCAGAAGTATCAGATATGACACTCAGGATATATGATTTGAAGGGTCGGACAGTAAGCATTATCACCGAGATAAATCAACCTCCTGGATGGTATGAAGTAGAATGGGATGGAATTACTGATTCAGGTGATCAGGTGGGTACAGGTGTATATTTCTGGCGGATGGAATCAGACGATTACACAAAAACGATAAAGATGATGTATCTCAAATAGGATTAAATAGGTCTAGTGGTATTAGTAAAAGCAAATACTTGCGCACATAATATGTAAAACAACACTAAATCTATACCCCCTGTGCCAAAACGCGTACGCGATCGAAATCTACAGAGAATTGCCTCATCCAGATATATGTAGAAGAAACCAATAAATAAAAATACGATATCAAATAATATAATGACTATTGAAATCAATGATCATGTAAGTAGTGATCCTCATTACTCCCTTTCCAAGAAAATAAGCAGGGGGGCGATATGGATTACCGGAGCGAGTTTCATTACCAGGATAATGAATGTTGCCAGTGCTATTATCCTTGCCAGGCTACTTATACCCTCGGATTTCGGCCTAATGGCTATAGCGATGTCGGTGATAACGATATCCCAAAGTACAACTCAAACAGGTTTTGAATCCGCATTAATACAAAGAAAAGGAGACGCGGATAGTTATCTGGACACAGCTTGGACAATTGAGCTATGCAAATTCTTTCTGCTATACCTCATTATATTTATTACTGCACCATTAATAGCATTGTTCTTTAATGAGATCAGAGCAATCGCTATTGTTAGATTGTTAGGTATATCATTAATCTTTCAGGGCTTGAAAAATATCGGTGTAGTATATTTACGAAAACACTTAGACTTCCAGAAGCAATTTATCCTCGATATAATTCCACTTTTTGTCTACATAGTATTTGTAATAACGTTGGCTTTTTATCTTGTGAATGTATGGGCTCTTGTATGGGCCAATGTGGCTATGAACATTACGTTATGTATTTTATCCTACGCTATCCACCCATACAGGCCGCGATTTCAGTTCAATTATTTGAAAGCAAAAAGTTTATTTAATTTTGGGAAATGGATATTTGCTTCTTCAATTATTGTTATGGTGAAAAATCAAGGCGTCACAATGTTTATTGGGAAATACCTTGGAATTCAATTACTTGGCTACTATAACAGAGCTAATGCCTTTTCTACTGCACTATTCGCACAACTAAATGAAGTAGTGTGGAAAGTGGGTTTCCCTGCATACTCCAAAATCCAGCATCAGGATGAAAGATTTAGATCAGCATTTATTAAGACTTTCTACTTACTTACATTTATTGGATTCCCTATGGTCGGTGGTTTGTATGTGCTGAGTTATGATTTTGTTCATATCATCCTAACCGATAAATGGATTCATATTGTTCCCCTGATCAAGATATTATGTCTAAAGGCAGCATTGGGATTTACTAATACACCTGCGAGCATTGCGCTACAAGCAATGGGAAAACCATCTGTTTCTACAAAGGCGTCCTTTCTAAGTATGGTCGTGCTGATTCTTCTTATTTATCCCATGAGTTCATTATTGGGAATAGTTGGAAGCGCACTCGCGATCCTATTCAGTGTGATTATTATCTCTCCAATACTATGGTACAAAATTATTGCCACTTTAAATCTAACAATACTAGAATTTGTTAAACCAATATTATTTTCAGGACTTGTCTCAATGCTCATGATTGCATTTATCATCACAGTAAAGAACATATACATAGGTGACATTCAACTCTTAGAATTCTGCTTTCTATCAATATCGGGAATTATTGTATATTTAATGGGATCATATATTATTGATAGATATATGGGATATGGGGTATATCATATTATATCGGAAAGAATATATGCATTTAAGAAATGACTTATGAGATAGATATATTATGAGCTTAATACAGACCAGAAGTAATGTTTAAGATATGCACAACTCATATTGTCATCGATGTATGCGATAATGTTTTAAGAGGATATAAGTGAACGATGGAATCTCGAAAGAAATTTATTCCCGTATGCGAACCAATATTTATGGGTAATGAATTGGAATACGTCATGGACGCCGCCCGTTCTCGATGGATTAGCTCCTCCGGAAAGTATGTGAGTGCATTTGAAGAAGCATTCGCAGACTACTGTGGTGTTAAGTATGCAGTAGGTGTATGCAATGGAACAGCTGCCATGCATCTAGCATTAGTATGCTTGGATATTGGGCCCGGTGACGAAGTGATTTTACCCGATTTTACAATGATAGCCTCTGCTTTTGCGATCATTTATACTGGTGCCAAGCCAGTATGCGTAGATGCAAGTCGACAAACATGGAATATAGACGCTAAGAAGATCGAAGCGAAGATCACAAGCAGAACCAAAGCAATCATGCCTGTTCATATTTTTGGAAACCCATGTGACATGACTGAGATCACTAGAATTGCAAAAAAGTACA
>CAZWIP010000011.1:0-31535 GCA_964634125.1 uncultured Dehalococcoidia bacterium | reverse complement strand
ATTCATGCCACCAAATCTAACTTTACAGGTGGTACAATGAATGGGGGCATGTCAATGCCATGCCTATGGTGAACTTCATCAACTCGACATCATCGTCCTCTATTGCGAGGTCGATACTCCACATGGCGATAAGAGAAATGGCAGAGAAACCAAATGCTAGAGAGGCTAACATGCTGCGTGAATGCTCTGCCTCCAGGGTTTCAGATCCCTTGGTAGATGTCTGCATGTGATCTGTAATCAGTCCCAGAGCTGCTTCAACCCGCTCTAGACGATCCGCAGCGTCTTGAGACTTCTGGCCTTCAGGGCTGGAAGCCTGAGGTTCGGATGATAATGAAGTGTCCCCACTGTTATTGGGAGCAGGTTCATTTTTCATTTTGTGTATTATACCACAGGAGTCAATCGACTAGATACGCACAATAGACATTATTTCCGGATGTACCTCGGGATTGCATGTGGAGATTTAATAGGGATATCCCTCGTGCAAAACAGGGGTTAACGTGTCAATTATGAGGGCGTACACACTGTTCCCTGGTAGCATAACCGATTATCATGATAATGTGGATAAAATTTGGAAGCTACTAACAGCTGAATTCAGAGGGTATCTACATTGTTAAGTATTTGCACTTTGATGTCGTTAGTGTAGCTATTCATGATAAACCAAAACTGCATGGAGAGTGACGAAGCAATGATGAAAGTATGGGGTATGATTTCTGTTGAAGATGAAAAGGCAGGGTTTGATGTTGTATTAGATGAGGACTGGTATGTAGTTCTTGTTGAAAAAGGCGAAATACGTGCCCGTTTTGATCCGCGTGATTATACTGCTACAGAGTTGTTGATGGAGCTTGAAGATATACTGGTGAGGATACGGGGAGAATCAAAAATAGCCTGTTGAAAAAATAACACTGCAAGGAAAACTATATAACCGCATGTATCACTGAACAAATTGGCGGGGTTTCAAGCCCCGCCTTTGTGTTTTCCGAGCAGATCGGTGGCTGAACCTACTGAGTGTTCCTCCAACTCGATATCGAGTGGAACCAACACTCTGGCAATCATTCCCCAGTATGCAATGGATATAGTCAGCTCTACAATACTCCGCTCACCTAAATATTTTTGCAATGCTGCAAATGTATCGTCCTCAACAGCGACACCTATTGTCACCTCATCAGTATACTGAAGTATGGCCTGTTCCTCATCAGAAAAAGCCTCTGAACTTTTCCATTGATGGATTTCATCAATTTGCTGCGAACTGATTCCGACTTCAGTTGCGATAGGAACGTGTTGTTTCCATTCATATTCACTACCAGCCAAATTGGCAATGCGTAGAATGGCTAATTCACGTATTCGAGCAGGAAGTTCAGCGTGATTTAAAAGCACGTTTCCCAATTTGATGAAACTGGATATAGTTGAAGGGCTGTGCCCAACGGCCCTGTAGAGGTTTAAAACAGTAGCGCCGTTATTTTCGATCTTTTCAAACAATTCCCTTGTTTTTGGAGGGGATTCATTATTGGTGAGTAAACGAACACGGGCCATAGTAGCCTCCGTTAAAGTTATATTAATCGCTCAAGAAATAGTCCCAATTGCCGGATTTCCAGCATTCCAGAAATTTTGAGCCATAGGCATCGGTAACCGTTTCGATGATGATTTCAGTTGGGACATCATCAAAATGGCCGCGTTCCCCAACGTAATCAATATGCGGCTGATTTTGTAGATCATGCGAGTGTAACATAGCATGATTGGTTCCATCAAAATCCACCGGTAAAAAACCGTTTTCTCTACACATGCGAAGATCGAAAGCGGGGGTAGCTTTGACCCATTGTCCTTCGATAAACAACTCTGTAAAGCCGTGGAACACGACCACATCTGTTCGAAATATCTTCTGCCAGTCAGGGTCAAGGCGGTGATTGCGGATATCCACAAAACCTAACCGAGCCGGAATGCCAATGGCTCTGAAAAGGGCTGCCAGCAGAACCGCTTTCTGTACACAAAAACCATCACCTTTTTTCAAAGTCTCACTTGCTTGAAGAGGGTGTAGTGCGGCATAAGGGTTATATCGGATACTGTCTCTCGTAAAATAGAAAAGTATGTGTGCTCTTTCGGTTGCACTCTCTATCCCGTCAATCAAAAGATTTGCCTTTTCTTGGATGATAATGCTATTGCAGTCGATAGCAGCGGTTGGCTGGAGGTATTTTTCGAAGTCATCCATAAGCATGAAAAGGGGGCCGTTTCTATTATCAAAACGTGCCCCCATCAAAGACATATTCTATTGTACTGTTAGCAGCATTGTCCGGATTCGGGTTGAAGAATGAATCCCTCACCCTCCACGGTGTTTATATAGTCAAGTACGTTACTCGAAGCGTAGGGTTTGGCATCATCATTTACCAGGATTTCGAAACTATCGACTTTGAAAATTTCCTCATTCTCTTGTGGCGCATCCAGCGCCATTCCCAAACGGGGACCGCCTCAGCCAATGCCCTGGACAACCACCCTCAGATATTTGCCTGGATGCTCGGCGAGTATTGTGGTGAGCATATCCTTTGCAGTATCAGTGATCTTGATCATAAGATTACCTCCCTGTATCAGATTACCATTTGTTCGCTAAACTCTATTTTATCATGACTATAGATAACGAACAAATTAAGAATGTATAAACAGACAAAAGAGCCGATTCTATAGTGCATCGGTAGGTTGGAAATTTAAAACAAATTGGAGAAATGCTGCAACATCGTGGGCGATAAAATGAATTTTGGCACGAATAGCAAGTTCCGGGTCCGATTGCAGGAAAGGGCCTCCACCAACTATGAGCAGTGTGTTTGGGGGAATGTTGTGGCCGATATATTCTAAATCTTCGTATGCATCTGACCTTAGAACCGTCAACCCAAGGAACGATGGGCAGTGATTGTTACATTGATTAACTATGGTATCCGGTGACTGGAGGATTCCTAGCGGAATGACTTTGATGCCTGCTAATTCTGCGAACATTTGGATGATCTCGATACCTTTTCCAAGTGCATCATCTAATGTGGCTGTAATCATTGAGGGTGGTTGGTTCCATAGACCTGAAATACCGGTAGTTTGTTTCCATTCAAGTAGTTCGAGGGCAGTGGATTCTATTTCGTATCGGGAAGGGAACCCACCAACTTGCCATTGCTCAAGCAGATCGGATAATTTCTTTCTTAACAACGTGGAGGAATTGTTCATTTATCGGGAAGTCCATCATTTTCGATGAGAGCCATTATTTGATTGGCGGTACGATGCTTGCCCTGGTTCATGCCAGGACAGGTTAAAGATGTGCTGGCCCAGTTCTTGGGTTTGGAAACATTGGATTTCCAGAAAGGCCATGTATGGCACTGGCGGGGCCTGCAATCGTAAATGATGCATCCGTGTGCGCTATTGTAAAAAACACAATCATCATTCTGTCTTTGGGCCAGACGGGGACCTTCTGCATTTTTGGTAATGATGTAACGTTGCCTGAAGGTAATTTCGTCTATGTCTAGATGTTTAGTGATTAGATGGATATCCTCATCGCTGACCCAAACATGCCCAGGAACACCGCTGCAACAATTACCGCAGCGCTGACATTCGAATTTGAGACCGTTTTTGTACCAGGGTTGTTCTGTCATGAGAAGCGGGAATTATCAAATGAGTAGTTCTAAGAATTCCTGTTCATTCAAGATCGGTATATCTAGCTTGTTTGCTTTTTCCAATTTGGACCCGGGATCGGCACCTGCTACCACATAAGCGGTGTTCTTACTGACACTGGAACTCGTCGAGCCCCCCATAGCTTTAATACGGGCTTCTGCCTCTGGTCTGGAAAAGGTCTCTAACTTGCCAGTGAGTACAAATGTCTGTCCGGCGAGTGGTTGTTCGGAGGGTTGCGAATCCTGTTGCTCCATACGAACACCGGCTTCTCTTAGTTTGCGGATGATTTCCTGATTTTCTCTTTGCCGGAAAAATGCGGTGATGCTATCGGCGATCTTCGGTCCGACTGATGGGATATCGATTAGTTCTTCCTCGGTTGCTTCTGCGAGTTTATCCATACTGGAGAATGTGTTAACCAGTAGCTCCGCGGTTTCCGAACCGACATGAGGAATGCCAAGGCCAAATACGAGGCGGGCGAGGGTTTGTTCTTTACTTGCAGCTATGGAGTCAAGTGCGTTGGCTACACTTTTATCTGCCATTTTTTCCAGGTTAAGAAGCTGGTTAGCTTTAAGATAGTAGAAGTCGGAAACGTTTTCGACCAATCCTGCCTCAAATAAAGCTTCACACAGCTTCTGTCCAATCCCCTCAATATCCATTGCCCCGCGGGAGACAAAGTGTTTCAATTTTTCCAGCGCTTGTGCCGGGCAGCCGGCGTTGGTACACCGATGCAGTGCCTCACCTTCCGGTCGGATTACTTCGGCACCGCAAACTGGACATGAAGTAGGCATATCAAATACCACTTCATTCCCCGTGCGCTTGCCAGGTATGGGGGCAATTACTTTTGGTATTACGTCTCCGGCGCGCTGTACGATCACCGTATCCCCGATACGAAGGTCTTTGATCTTGACATAATCTTCATTGTGAAGTGTAGCATGCTGAATAGTCACTCCGCCCACTTTCACCGGCTCCAGAATGGCAACAGGGTTGAGCGTACCGGTGCGTCCCACATTAATTTCTATTTGCTTGAGCTGAGTGGTGGCTTGTATGGGTGCAAACTTGCAGGCAATGGCCCATCTCGGATCACGTGCCACGCTTCCCAGTCGAGATTGTAATTCGAGGCTATTGACCTTCACCACAACGCCATCGGCTTCGAAAGGCAGAGATTCCCGTTTATCCTCAAAATCTCTGCGGTATTGGATAGCATCCTCGATAGTCTGGCATAGGGCATTGTAAGGACTGATTTTGAATCCCAGTGATTTGAGGTATTCCATTATCTCCCAGTGGGTAGATGGCATTTCCTTACCTTCAACCCATCCGAGTGAGTAAATGTAGATATCCAGAGGGCGTTGTGCCGTCATCCTGGGATCGAGTTGTCGCAGAGATCCGGCAGCGGCATTCCTCGGATTGGCAAACAGGGGTTGACCTTCTTTCGCACGCGCGTCATTAAGACCATTGAAACCGTCAAGTGGAAGGAAAACCTCACCTCTCACTTCAAATCTAGGAGGGGCATCTGATGAAACTGAAAGAGGAATACTGCGTACAGTGCGCAGGTTTTCAGTGACGTTTTCGCCTCGTGAACCATCGCCCCTGGTCGCGCCGGTTACAAGCATGCCGTCGATATAGGTGAGAGCCACTGCCAGACCGTCCATTTTGAGCTCACATGCTATATCGAATGTTTGTCCATCAAGGAGGTTAAGTGCTCTTTTGTGCCATGCCAGCAGTTCTTCATCAGAAAGGGCGTTGCTGAGACTCAGCAAGGGAACAGGGTGTTCAACTACTCCAAAGGCCTCAACCGGAGCAGCTCCTACTCTCTGGGTCGGTGAATCAGCGGAGATGAACTGAGGATACTCATCTTCGAGTTCCTTTAGTTCCCGCATCAGCATATCGTATTCGGAATCGGAAATCTGCGGGCTATCAAGCACATAATAGTGATAATTGTGACTATTTAACTGCTCTCGAAGATAGGCAATTTTATCTTGAAATTGAGAAGCATTATCCATCACTACACACCGGACGAAGAGAAGGTTTTTCATAGTATAGCATGGTTTGTTTCAGAATGAATCAGTGGTGCTGTGTAGTTTTGATTCATCATACTCGTTATGATAGAATAACCTCCGTGTGGAGAGAAGCTGTTCGCTGTTTAGATCGGGAGAATTGAATGAAATACTGGAGAAAGCCGCTTGATCAGGACAAAGTGAAACCGGTTCATGGGCGAATCATTTTATTAAATGAAAGATGCAAGGGCTGCGGCTTCTGTGTTAAGTTTTGTCCTCGGAATGTACTTGAAGAGTCAGAAAGGGTTAATGCCAAAGGGTATCATCTTGTCGATGCTGTAAAAGAGGATGAATGTGTGGCGTGTGGTTTGTGTGAAGCAATATGCCCTGATTTCGCCATCAAAGTAGAAACAGTAAATGAGAAGGAGCCAACTAGTGTCTAGAGATGGACAATTGATAGGTGAATTCTTTATGAACGGAGATGTTGCCTCAGCAGAGGGAGCTATCTGTGCCGGGTGTCGATTCTTTGCCGGATATCCTATTACGCCAGCTACAGAAGTGGCTGAGCGTATGGCAGAGAGGCTTCCTGAAGTAGGGGGTACCTTTATCCAGATGGAGGATGAGATAGCTTCGATGGCTGCGATCCTCGGGGGGTCGTGGGGTGGGGTGAAATCGATGACATCAACCTCAGGTCCCGGGTTCAGCTTGATGATGGAAAATCTGGGACTCGGCGCGATGACAGAAACCCCATGTGTAGTGGTGAACATTCAGAGAGCCGGTCCATCAACCGGATTGCCGACTTTGACACAGCAGGGAGACATGATGCAGGCTAAATGGGGTTCACATGGCTTGTATGGAACAATAGCTATAGCACCGAGTTCACCACAGGAGATGTTCGAACTAACAATCACAGCATTCAATCTATCGGAAAAATACAGGACACCGGTGCTGATAATGTCCGATGAGTCAGTTGGGCATATGAGTGAAAAGGTTGTCATTCCTCCAATAGACCGGATAGAAGTATTCCCAAGAAGAAAGCCGACGGTTCCGGTTGATGAATACTTGCCATTCAAAGCCGATGCTGATCTTGTACCACCAATGGGTAATGCCGGAGAGGGATACAGGTTCCACATAACTGGGCTGACCCATGATGAGAGAGGGTATCCGGATATGACCGCAGAGGCACAGGATAAGTTGGTTCGGCGGTTGCTTGATAAGATAGAACTCAATAAAGATGACATTATCATTCTTGAAGAAGACGGGATGGATGGGGCTGAAGTCGTCGTTTGCTCGTACGGTATCTCGGCAAGAGTTGCGTTACTGGCTGTCAAAGCAGCAAGGGGAGAAGGGATCAAGGTTGGTATATTGAGGTTGGTCACGGTATGGCCCTTCCCGGATCAAAAAATAAAAGAGATAGCAAAAAAAGTAAAAGCATTTGTTGTACCTGAGTTGAATGCCGGTCAGATTGCGCTTGAAGTCGAAAGATGTGCCGGTGGCGCCGCCTCAACAATATTGGTTCCTCATATGGGTGGGACAGTGCATGATCCGGATGTAATCTTGGAAGCAATCAGGAAGGCCTCAAAATGAGCGGAAATAACGACTATACACAAATAGATAAGCTTCTTAGAGAAGATCGCATCCCACATATCTGGTGTCCGGGTTGTGGGTTGGGTTCTGTGCTGCATAGCTTTCTTACAGCTCTTAACAAAAGCGAGGTTCCGCTAGACAAAGTTTCAGTTGTATCGGGAATTGGATGTACCGGGCGGACAGCCGGATACGTGAAACTCGATTCATTTCATACTACTCACGGTCGGGCGATTCCATTTGCCACCGGACTTAAACTTGCGAATCCCGAACTTAAAGTAATAGTTTTCAGTGGTGACGGTGATCTTGGCTCTATCGGGGGAAACCATCTTATTCATGCTGCCCGGAGAAATATGGATTTGACAGTTATTTGTGTGAATAACTTCATTTATGGCATGACGGGCGGGCAGGTAGCGCCGACTACACCATTGAATGCGCGTACGTCAACCTCTCCTTACGGATGTTTCGATCGACCCTTTAGCTTACCGAAACTGGTTACCGCTGCCGGTGCGACGTATGTAGCTCGCTGGACAGCGATGCATGTTCGTCGGCTGGAAAAGGCTATCATCGAAGCGTTGTTGAAACCTGGATTTTCTTTCGTGGAAGTCATAGCACCTTGCCCTACTCAGTATGGAAGAAAAAACCGTCAGGGAACCGGTCTCGCTCAGATGGATTATTATAAAGAAAACAGCATCATCAGGCATGGTGTAGATACTAAAGAAGTGGATATCGACCTCAATGGAGAAATAATTGTAGGAAAGTTCGTGGATATTGAGTGTCCTACATTTTCCGAACTTCAGACCGAAATTCTCGGAAAGACGTTCCCTCAAATGTCAAAAACTCAGGCTGAAGAAGCTAGAGCCTAGTGCTTTGTCAACCTAATAATTGTTAGCCATGACGTATTTTCACCCTCACCTAACCTCTCCCTTCGAGGGAAAGAGTTAGAGTTAGAGTGAGGGGGAGAGGGAGAACTGACAGCCAACAACTGATAACTGACAGCACAATAGTTTTTGCGGAGAACTTCTGGCCGAAGGATTTTTGTTGATTCAAATGTTTCAAATTGAGATAATGCATGCGCAAAGTTTTCGAAGTATGCAAGAATAGTAGAAATAGAACAGAATAAGGGACGGAGGATAGTCGATGGCGGATGGCAGTATCCATCTGGGAGAAGCACTGGAGCAATTCTTCAGTAGCCCTTCTGCGATAGGTGGGATGAGAATAGAACTTAAACGTTTTATGACGTTGTGTGGGAAAGAGTGTCCCATGTTTACCATTACTGTCAGTGAAGCTAAAGAATATTTAATGGAAGTCAAAAAACCTGTCGATCGTAAAAAGCGCGCAGAGGCATTAGAAAGTTTTTTCGAATTTGCGAAAGAGAACGGGTGGGTTTTTAGTAATTTGGCTGCCGGATTAATCAAAAAGAAAGAGCCAAAGGTAAGAAAACCGATAACGCAAAACCAATCGATTTCAAAGACAGAGCCAAACAGAATAACAGAGGAAGGTCGGCTGAAGATTGAATCTGAAATTGAGGAACTCCACAGGGCGAAAAAAAGAGTAATCAAAGAAGTAGCTGCTGCTAGAGAAGAGGGTGATCTCAGTGAGAATGCTGGATACCACGATGCCAGAGAAAGACTGGGGCTGATAGAGGGGCAAATAAGGCAAAAAGAGGATATACTTGCTCGTGCTAATCCTGTGAGATAGATATGAGAGAGTAGGGGTGGCATATGGATAGAAAGGAAGTAAGATTAAGCGGTTTTGGCGGGCAGGGCATAGTGCTTGCCGGACTCATTGTGGGGAAAGCAGCATCACTTTTCGATGGAAAAAATGCCACGTTTACTCAGGCATATGGACCAGAGGCTAGGGGAGGTTCGTGCAGTGCTCAATTAGTTATAACTGATGAGGCCGCAGCGTATCCGTATATATCAAATCCGTCGGTGGTAGTGGCAATGTCACAGGAGGCATACACCAAATATGCTGCACCTATGGGCGAAGAAGTTCAAGTTATTATTGATGAAGACCTGGTCAATGCGGACAAATCACAAGAGAGCAGAGTTCTCAAAGTTCCAGCAACTGGTATTGCTAAGGAGTTGGGCAGAAGTGCAGTAGCGAATATCGTTATGTTGGGATTCCTTACTGCTGTTGCGGAAGTTACTTCTGTTGATGCTATGAAAAAGGCAGTACTGGATTCGGTTCCAAAAGGAACAGAGGAACTTAATACGAATGCGTTTAACCGTGGCTATGAGTGTGGTAAGGACAGAATGAAAGCCATGGGAGCAAAGAAATAGTGACTAGTCATGTTTTGGTAGTTGGCGGGAGTATCGAGGGTGTGCAAGCAGCCCTGGACATTGCCAACTCGGGTCTCCATGTTACCATCGTAGAAGAATCCCCTTCTATCGGACAGGGCACCAAAAGGGCGGAAATATTTCTGCAGCCAAAACTTTTGGAGGCTGCTAACCATCCCAGCATAGATATACTCACCGGAACTGATATTACGGAACTCGAAGGTGAAAAAGGTTCATTTCACGTTAAGTTGCTTGAACATCCCCGATATGTTGAGACAGATATTTGCACCAGTTGTGGTAGATGCGAACAATCGTGTCCGGTAGTTCTGACCGGTCCTCGTGGATCAAAAGCACACAAGGCCATACATTTTCCCCAATCAGGATTGAAATCGGTGCCTTCCTCGTGTATTGTTGAAAAAACCGGGGTTGCACCCTGTACGGCCGCCTGTCCGGCTGGTATCAATGTGCAGGGGTACGTAGCCTTGATTTCCAAAGGGAAACTACGGGAAGCGTTGGATCTTATTCGAGAAGCTGTCCCGTTCCCACATATTCTCGGACGTGTATGCACTCATCCCTGTGAAGATGTCTGCACTCGCCGTCGAGTTGATCAGCCCCTGGCTATTGCATCGCTTAAGAGATACCTCGCAGATATGGAGCCTTCTCAGTATACGCTTATACCTACCGATGTTGTAGCACCGGATACTCCGAGTAGAGTAGCGATCATTGGTTCTGGACCGGCTGGTCTGACCTGTGCATGGGATTTGGTACGGATGGGTCACAATTCAACCATTTTTGAGACTTTACCAGTACCGGGAGGAATGGTAGCTGTAGGTATGCCTCGATTCAGATTGCCACGTGAGGTTCGAGAAGCTGAGATAAACGCAATCACGAATCTGGGTATTGAAATCAAGACCAACACGCCATTGGGAAGTGACCTCACTCTTGATGATTTGAAGAAGCAGGGTTATGAGGCGATATTCATTGCTAGTGGCGCACATCAAAATCAGACATTAGGAATTCCAGGCGAGGACCTGCATGGTGTTATTGACAGCATTGGATTGCTTCGGAAAGTCAATCTAAAGCAACCTGTAAAAATTGGGAACAATATAGTTGTCATCGGTGGCGGATATACGGCGATAGACTCTGCAAGGACTGCAATTCGTCTTGGATGCAGGGACGTTAGAATCGTGTACAGACGCACCGCAGATGAGATGTATGCAACCAAGGCAGAGGTGCTTGAAACCATCGAAGAGGGCGTAGATATGACCTTTCTTTCGACGCCTATAAGAGTCATCGGGGAGGATGGCAAAGTTACGAGCATTGAATGTCAGGAAATGAAGCTCGGAGAACCGGACGAGAGTGGACGTCGGAGTCCGTTACCCGTAGAAGGTTCAATATTTATGATCGAATGCGATACCGTTGTGGTTGCGATTGGGCAATCACCAGATCTGGAAATATTCGAACATGGGAAGATTCACCTGGAAAACAATGGTGAAACAATAACGGTTGATCCAATCACGCTGGGCACCAACGTACATGGTATATTTGCAGGTGGGGATGTAACTCAGGGGCCTCGATCTATGGTTGAAGCGGTCGGGGATGGTCGTCGTGCCGCAGGATCGATTGACAGATTACTGCGTGGTGAGGATATGAAGGAGGGTCGTACATATGAGCGGCCTACACCCGTTGAAGTAAATTTGGATGAAGTGAAGATTGTTCATAGGGGACGTCGTAGGATACCAGTATTGCCTGCACGGCAGCGCATAAAAAGCTTCGAAGAGGTGGAAACTGGATATACCACATTCATGGCACTACGTGAAGCCAAACGGTGTCTTAATTGTGGTGGGTGTAGTGAATGCATGGAATGCGTCCGGCAATGTGAACTCGGCGCGATAAATCATGACTCAGGACCGGAAGCGGTTAGCCTCAAAGCTGAGGCGGTAGTACTGGCTGTGCCTTCTATGTTTGAGACTTACCAACAAGCCGGGATTTACAGTATCGATGTTCCTGATGGTGAAGTGGATCTGGAATATAAACTCGAAAAAGCCTCGGCTGTGTCAATAAAAATATTGACCGATTTGTTTGAAGGAATGACCGATGCTATTACTACTCGTCCTCGTAGCGCATTGGAACTGTACAGGCCTGTTATCAAGCAAGATGCGATCTCCGTTGAGCCCAGGACGGGTATTTTTGTGTGCAAGTGTGGTGGCAATATCAGTGATGTAGTCGACGTCGACAAAATTTCCAGGCAGTTCTTCCGGGAGCGCGGGATCACTTGTACTCATGTGGTCGATTACGCTTGCAGCGACGAGGGATCGGCTGAGATACGGGAGACGGCCAATCAGTATGGTGTTACACATGTAGTGATGGCTGCCTGTGCTTGTTGTGCTCTCGATCAAATATGCTTCAGTTGTTCAGATCGTCGATTGGCGTGCAAAAACAAACTACTTGGTCCCAGCGGGTCTGATGGATTACTGTACGAATTCGTCAATATCAGGGAACACTGCTCATGGGTTCACGCCAAACAACCAGAGATGGCTACCGCAAAAGCCAAAGCCCTCATCAGGGCAGGCATCGCAAGAGTCAAGGGAAAACGGGGCGCTTCTACAAAAGCGCAGCCTGCCAAGAAGGGTGTCTTCATGGTTGGAGGCGGACTTAGTGCTATCAAAGCTGCCGCCGATCTGGGAGCGCTGGGATACGCGGCCACTGTTTTACGAATCGGAGAAAAGCCGTCCGGAGAGGTTGTCAATTCAATACTATCGCTATGGCTGCAATATAGTGTTCGAGCTCTTGATGGCGCTAAGCTGGATGATGTACAGGGAATCACAGGGGATTACATTGTGACGGTGGATCAGGGTAGCGAGCCACTTCCTTTCAATGTTGGAGCTGTTGTACTGGATTTGAACGCAATCGGGTCGATGCCGTTGCCTGAGATTCTCGAAAAGGCCCGTAATCGCCAAATCCAGAACAATCGAATTATGAGTCGGATACCCGGGATATTCTTCTGCGGGCATGATCCCAGCGATGCAAACACCGATGATTCTCTTTCCGAAGGAGCAGCCGTGGCCAGCAGAGTGTCGGCTCTGCTGAACAGTGGGGAAATCCATACGGTGCAGACATTTGCCATCATCGATCCAGTGGTGTGTCGCGGTTGCGGAACCTGTACTACGATTTGCGAATTTGGAGCTGCTTCGCTGATTGAGCAATCTCCGGGTGTTTTCGTTTCAAAAATCGATGAGGCTATCTGCCGGGGATGCGGGACCTGCGTAGCGCACTGTCCTTCGAGTGCAATATGCCAAAACGATTTGGATGATAATCAAATAACCGCTTCTCTCGAAGCATTGTTAACCCCATTTTAGAACCTTCGATTTGAGGAGGGATTCATGGTTAAAGAATCTACTATCAGGTTAATGACACGGCTGGCAAATGAGAATAAGGCTGTAAACCTGTCTCAGGGTTTCACCGATGAATCGGCGATTTATGAGATGGTGTGGGGTGGTATTTCAGCGTCGTTGGGTGGCACTCAGGATGGTATAGACAGGCTCGAAGGGACAACAATAAAAGATGTCCTTGATAAAACAGGCGGCAGTGTGGACGATCTGATGGGAATGAAACTGAAAGATGTCCTGAAAACCCTTCAGAATCCTAAAGATGCTTACAATCAATACTGCTATCCTTTCGGATTGGTTGAACTTAGAAACGCGATAGCAGAATATACCCAGCGATTCCAGGGCTTTCGTCCTGATCCGGAAACAGAAATTACCGTTGTGCTGGGTGCTACCGAGGGTTTATTCACTTCACTGAGAGCTATCTGTAATCAAGGTGATGAGATCATCGTTATGCAGCCATATCATGAGATGTATCCCTCTCAGGCTGAAATAATTGGACTCGAAGCAAAATACATTACTCTCATCGAAAACAAGGAGAAGGGGACGTGGGAACTGGACTATTCTGAGTTGGAAGGGATAATAACTCCTAAGACCAAAGTTCTGGTGCTCAATACTCCTCACAACCCTACTGGAAAAGTTTTCACCCGTGATGAAATGAGTGCCATCGCGGATATTTGCAAGAAATACAACATCATAGTGATCACTGATGAGATATACGAGCATATTCTGTATGATGGCCGCAATCACATTTGTATGGCAGCGATGGGTGGTATGAGGGAAAGAACTTTTGTAGTCAATGCTATTTCCAAGACCGGTAATGCTACAGGTTGGAGGGTTGGGTGGATAATTTCGCCACCGGAATATACAACAAGAGTGAGAGCTCTCCACGATACCATGGTGATCCAGTCTCCAACCCCGTTACAGAAAGGTGTGGTGAAGTTACTGGGTATGGATGATGGTTTTTACAGAAACATGCCGGATGCATACGCTCGTAAATGCAAAGTACTAACTGAATCGCTGGAGAGTATCGGTTTCAAAGTTACTCCTCCGGAAGGTTCATATTATCTATTTGCTGATTATACAAATGTACCCGCATTGAAGGGCATGTCGCCAATGGATGCCGCCATATATCTCATAAAAGAGGTAGGGGTAGCGACGGTACCGGGCGATAATTTCTATGCGATAGGCAATTCAGGTGACAGCTATCTTAGATTCGCTTTTTGCCGGAGCATTGAATCGTTAGAGGAAGCAGCCAGAAGGTTTGCTAAATTACGATAATTACCTGTTTTGGAGTGCGGTAGTTTGACTACCGCCATTTGATTAAGGAAGTTCCAAAATGTCGCAAGAGGAAATCAAATCAACTGATGCAGTTGCGGAACTGATGGCAAAATCCGACAATGAGCCCATTGCCTCTTTCCTTGGGATGAAGCTGGTAGAGCTTTCCCCGGGATATGCCAAGGTATCGATGGAGGTGCTTCCCGAGTACCTGAATTTCAACGGCATGACGTTTGGTGGCATAATAATGGCTGTTGCTGATCAGGCATTTGCATATGGCTCTAACTCTCTAAACTTTCCCAGTGTGGCCTCTCAGTTTAATCTTCATTTTATTGCTGGTGCCAAAGTGGGAGATCAACTTATTGCTGAATGTCGAGTGGCAAAGAGTGGAAGACGAGTTGGAATCTCTGAGATGACGGTAACCAACCAGGATGGTAAGTTGATTGCGAAGGCTACCGGAACGACCATCCCTACCGGATAATCTGACCATTTGATACATTTTTTGAGCAGCTTCTTGCACAGCGTAATTTACATACGCTATAATAGCCACCAGAAATTTACATCAATCGGAAGGAGGGCAACCAATAAAGCATAACTTCAAAGATTGATTTTGAAATTTTTAACAAATAAGGAGGAGAACTGGATGAAGCATTTTCTAAGATGGACAATAATTCTTGCAATGGTAATTGCACTGGTCGCTGTAGGCGCTGTTGCCTGCGATGACGACGAAACCGAAGAGCCAACCGCCCAAGCTACAGAGGAGCCGGACAAGGAGCCCTACAAAATTGGAGCTGTCCTTTCTGTTACTGGTCCAGCGTCAAGCTTGGGCATACCAGAAGAGAATACAGCCAAGATGATGGAAGATGAGATAAATGCTGCAGGTGGAATAAATGGTCATCCGATTGAGATGGTTATTTATGATGATGAAACTAGTGCAGAAAAATGTGCTACATTGACCACAAGGCTCATTGAACAGGATAATGTTCTGGCCATTGTCGGACCGACAACAAGCGGAAATAGTATGGCAATCATTGACATAGTCACAAATGCAGAAATTCCGCTGGTATCATGTGCAGCTGCTATTAGTATTGTCACACCTATTGAGGAACGTTATTGGGTATTCAAGACCCCACAGACTGAGAAGGAAGCTGTCACTGAAATCTATACTTATATGCAGACAAATGGAATAACCAAAGTGGCACTCATTACCGATACTTCAGGATTTGGTGCTGCCGGTTTAGCTTTCTTGGAAGATGATGCAGAAGGTTATGGAATTGAAGTTGTGGGGGCACAGACTTTTGATAGTGGTGATACGAGCATGGAAGCTCAGCTTACCAATATCATGGGGACGGATGCCGAAGCAGTTATCTGTTGGGCCACGACGGATGAATCAGCGACTGTTGCGCTTGATATGCAAACCCTCGGTATAGAAATTCCGCTCTACTCCAGTCATGGCGTTGCCAACATGGACTTTATTGATCAGGGTGGTGACGCTGTCAATGGCGTAATATTCCCTGCCGGAAAACTGTTATTTGTTGGTCAGGTGCTGGATGATGACCCTCAAAAGCAAGTACTGGTTGACTACATAGCTGATTATGAGGCAATAAATGGCGAAGGAACCATGAGTACATTTGGCGGACACCTTTATGACGCCCTTAGCATGGTTACAATTGCCCTGGAAGGCATTGAAGAAGGCGCTAGCACTTCTGAAGCTCGGGCTCAAATCAGAGATGGTTTAGAGCAGATTACTGAATTTGCCGGAACTGGCGGTGTATTCACCATGTCACCGGAGAATCATCTTGGAATGGCACCTGGATCATTAGGAATGATCGAGATAGTTGAAGGTGCGTGGACTCTCGCACCGTAGTAAGATAATACAGAAATATCAAAGATTTAACCATTACAAACAAAAAGGTAAAACGAAGGGGGAAAGTGACACTTTCCCCCTTCGTGTCGTATAATGACATTGTTTAAATCGTAAGGATTCATCTGCATGACCTGGGATCAATTTCAGCAATTCCTCGTAATAGGTATTCAAGACGGCAGTATTTATGCTCTTATTGGTTTAGGATTCACAATTGTCTATGCTGTAACCAATATTATCAACTTTGCACATGGCGAGTTTGTGATGTTGGGTGGTATGTCTACATACATGCTTGTAGAATCAGTCGATATCCCGTTTAAACCTGCTTTAGTAATATCCATCCTCTGCGCAATAGCCATGGGGGCTTTCATTCATCTATTATACAGCCGAAGAATGAGAGTCCCGATTTATCTGGCACTCATAGCACTTCCTATCGGTTCAATTCCGCTTGGCTTGATCCTTTATAATGAATTCGCCTCAGCTGAATTGTCGATTGGACTTGGTTCGTTTTTGTCAATTCTAATGGTGGCAGCAACGGGAGCCATTTTGTACCTGTTGGGCATTCGAACAGCACGCCGTCCCACAACTGTGGGTCTCATCATCGTTACAATCGGCGCTGCTCTGGTAATTCGTGGATTTGCTGGACTGCTCTGGGGAGAAAAAGGGGTTCGTACACCTCTGTATTGGGATCATACCTCAATTGTTGTTGGGGACGCTCGGGTTCACACCCAGGTGTTCTGGATATTTGCAGCGATGGTGATCGTGGCAGTACTTTTACATATCTTTTTTACCCGTACGATGTTAGGTAAGTCTCTAAAAGCTTGCGCAATCAACCCGGTTGGTGCTGGTTTAATGGGGATAAATCCAAAAAAGATGGCGCTCATAGCTTTTGCCCTTGCTGCTGCAGTTGGGGGAATTATCGGGGCAGTTATGAGCCCTAGGGTTCAAATCGACTACGAATCTGGCTTTTTATTTGGCTTGTATGGATTCGTCGCTGCATCTTTGGGTGGTTTTAAGAGCCAGACGGGAGCTGTGATCGGCGGATTTTTAGTAGGAGTTGGACGAGCCATGATTATCGGTATAGACTGGGGACCGTTTAATTCTGACTATAAAGATGTATGGCCAATGGCGCTACTTATAGTGATATTACTCTTGCGATCAGGTAGGTTAGCTGAGGAAGAGAGATTAGGATAAAAATAATATGATTCTGCGGTGGCGGTATATTCTTATTCCATTACTTGTAACATTTATGGTTTTGGTACCATTCGATTGGTTTCTTGGCCAATATAAATACCTGGGTACGTTAATAGGCATTAGCACCATAGTGACAGTGGGATTGTGTCTTTTTATGGGGTACACTGGTCAGGTCTCGTTAGGGCAAGCAGCTTTTTATGGGATTGGAATGTATTTTTCCGCGGTTCTCAGTGGCAAACAGAATTTGGATCCCTGGCTGTCAATGCTCATTGCAGCATGCGTTACGGCGGTATTTGCCTTCTTACTTGGAATCATACTGAGACTCAAAGGGAACTATCTGGCTGTTGCTACATTGGCAGTAGGGTTCATCGTATGGAAGATTGCCGTTATAGATGATATGGATCTTACGGGTGGGCCAGATGGTATAAGTGATATACCCTATCTTTCAATCGGTGGATTTGAATTTGACACGCAATTCAGCAGATATTATCTTGTCTGGGGAATCTGTTTTGTCATTTTGATAATATCCCAAAACATCGTTAACTCAAGAATTGGTCGTGCATTGAGAGCAGTTCATGGGAGTGAAGATGCTGCAGAATCACTGGGGATAAATGTTTTCCGGGTAAAATTAAAGATATTTGTTGTAAGTGCCATATATGCTTCAATTGCCGGGAGCCTATTCGCACATCATCAACAGCATGTCAGTCCGGATTCGTTTCATCCTATTGCTTCCGTATATTTCGTGGTAATGGCTGTTATTGGGGGGCTTGCCAGTATATGGGGGGCTGTCTTTGGGGCTGGGGCATATCAGATTCTAGACAAAGAGTTGTTGGTTATATATGATTTAGACCACTGGAAAATGGTAATACTTGGGCTAATTCTTATGATAATCCTGATCTTAATGCCTGGAGGTCTCTTCGTAGCATTAAAAACCGGATATCAACAAGATGGAGTATTTTTTGGCCCACGCAGAATTTTGCGTATTGGCCAGGATTTTAGTAATAGGATTAAAGAACGGCAGAGACAGTCAACCACCGCAGTGGTCCGAGGAGAATCAGAAAGTTGAATGATGTTATCCTTGAGACTAAGGCCTTGACCCGTGCTTTTGGTGGATTAGTTGCAGTTGATAAAGTTGATCTTCAGATAGAGACCGGCAAGATCACTGCTATTATCGGTCCCAACGGGGCGGGAAAAACCACATTGTTTAATCTCATTACTGGAGTGTACACTCCTACAGAGGGTGATATTCTTTTTGAGGAAAAGCCAATATCTAGAGCATTCTCCAGAAATGGCAAACACCATTGGATATCAAATACATTAGATTCCATAATTCGTTCTATACAATACCGATCTTCTCAGGTTTCTCCTGTGCAACGGACAAAACTGGGAATTGTCAGGACTTTCCAACATGTACATTTGTTTGGCAACATGACAACGATGGAGAATGTAATGACTGGACAGCATCCTCGCAGTAGCTATGGTTTCTTGGAGTCAGCGTTTCTCTTTCCAAAGAGGTTCCGTGAAGAAGAAAAAATACGTCTTATTGCAATGAAATATCTTAATATGGTGGGCTTAGGTCAGTACACTGATGAAAATGCATTAAGCCTTCCGTTAGGTCAGCAGAAGCTTCTTGCTATTGCCAGATCCCTTGCAACTGAACCAAAACTACTTCTATTAGACGAACCTGGAGCTGGGTTGAACCGGCTGGAAAAACGTGATTTGAGTGATCTTATTCGTCGAATACGTGATATGGAAATCACTGTTGTTCTGGTTGAGCATGATATGCCACTGGTGATGGGATTAGCGGAAAAGGTGATTGTGCTGGACACCGGAAAGAAAATCGCTGAAGGCACAGCAGCTCAAGTGCAAAAAGACAAAGCAGTGATCGCTGCCTATTTAGGTGATGATGAGGAAGATCTTTAAATGTTAACGGTTACAAACGCGTATGTGGTGTACGGTCGATCTACAGCGGTTAGAGAAGCATCTTTAACCGTGAACCAAGGTGAGATTGTGACCCTCATAGGTGCTAATGGTGCCGGAAAAACAAGCTTAATGAATGCGATCACTGGGGTTTTAAAATTAAGAGACGGAGAAATATTGCTTGAAGAAAACCAAATAACCGGATTGCCTTCACATGAAACTGTAAGATTGGGTTTAGGCTATGTACCTGAAGGGAGACATTTGTTCGGGGCAATGTCTGTCAAGGATAATCTGATTCTTGGAGCCTATACTGATTGTGCTAAGAAAAAACTAGGCAATATTAGCCCAATAGGATGGTATCTGAGAAAATCATCATTTCAAAGTCAGTTGGAAACGGTATACAATCTATTTCCGATTTTGAAGGATCGTGAGAAACAGAAGGCTGGCAGTATGAGCGGAGGGCAGCAACAAATGCTGGCAATTGGACGAGCTTTGATGTCATCTCCAAAGATGCTACTATTGGATGAACCTTCACTTGGACTCGCACCTAATCTGGTTAGAGATATTCTGAGACTTTTACGTCGATTAAGGGACGAGGGACTCACCATACTTCTCGTTGAGCAGGACGCAAATGCGGCATTAAAGATCGCTGATCGTGGATACGTGATGGAACGCGGTCGAATCACTATTGAGGGTACGGCAAAGGAACTCATGGGTAATGACCAGGTAAGACAGGCGTATCTAGGAAAATCAGTGGCATAGGCCGTAGGGGCAATGGTAAAATGGCAGGGAATAATTAACCACAGAGAGCGCAGAGGGCACAGAAAGTGGTATGTTTAGAACCTCGGCGTCCTTTGCGATCTCCGCGGTGATTTGAATCAGGTAGGTGATATATGAAACAGTTATTAGCAGGAAATGAAGCCATGGCGCTGGGGGCATATCATGCAGGTATGGGCTTCGCCACGGCGTATCCAGGAACACCAAGCACTGAAATACTCCAGAACGTGGCTAAGCTGGAGGGAGTATACACGGAATGGTCCATAAATGAGAAAGTGGCTCTGGAAGTAGGAATGGGTGCGGCTTATGGTGGTATAAAAACGCTGGTTAGCATGAAACACGTTGGACTCAATGTGGCTGCTGATCCTTTCTTTGCCCTGGCAACTATTGGCACAAATGCCGGGATAGTTGTCATCTCTTGTGATGATCCTGGCGAACATAGTTCTCAAGGAGAACAGGATAATCGTCACTTCGCCAAATTTGCCAAAGTTCCAATGGTGGAACCAACAGACAGCCAGGAAGCATACGATCTGATGGATTGGGCCTTCAAGATGAGTGAGGAATTCGATACTCCTGTGCTGTTTCGTTCTACCACCCGGATATCTCATTGTAAATGTGTGGTTGATGTGACCCGAGAGCGGCCGACTGAGCTACATAAATCGGGGTTTTTACGTTCTTCCGCCAAGTATGTAATGGTCCCATCAAATGCGCGTGTGCAGCGGATTGCTATGGAGGAAAGAATTGCGCGGCTCCGAGAGTGGGTCGAGGATTTTCCTCTGAACGAGATGATTCTGAACGATCCTAAACTAGGCGTGATCTCCAGTGGTGTAGCTTATCAATATGCACGGGAAGTGTTCAAAAACGCTTCGTTCCTTAAGTTGGTCACTACTTACCCCATTCCGGAAAAACTGATTCGCCAATTTGCTTCAGAAGTAGATAGAGTGATCGTAGTCGAGGAACTGGACCCTCACTTGGAGGAAGAAATTCGGCTATTGGGTATTGAGGTTTCTGGAAAAGAGTTTATTCCCATTATTGGTGAACTGAATCCTGAGATAGTGGAAGCCGGAGCAGTCAAAGCGGGACTACTTCCCGAGCCAGTGCAACCTTCCGCGGTAGCTACATCGACTGTGAAAATTCCACCGAGACGACCGCAACTTTGTGCTGGCTGTCCTCATGTGGGTCCGGAGTTTGTACTAAGGAAAATAGGATTCGATCCAAAAATCAAATCATCACCACTACCAAGAGAGATGACTGAAAAGGAGATAGTGGTCAGCAGTGATATCGGATGCTATACGTTGGGAGTTTATGAACCTCTTGGCGCATTGGATACCTGTGCCTGCATGGGTGCTAGCATCGGAATGGCGCTGGGAATGGAGAAGGCTGGAATTCCCAACAAAACAGTTGCCTTGCTGGGCGATTCCACTTTTATGCACTCCGGTATAACCGGGCTGGTTGATGTGGTGTACAAACAGGGTAACAGCACAGTCATTATTTCGGATAACAGCACTACGGCTATGACCGGGCATCAGGGCCATCCGGGAACTGGTATCTCTATACGTGGTGATCAGGGTCCCCATGTTGATCTGGAAGCACTCTGCAAAGGGATCGGAGTCAAAGACGTCAATGTGGTTAGCTCCTATGATTTGGATGCTTTTGAAGCTACTGTTAAGCGCTGTATAGAAACCGAAGAGCCTTCTGTGATCATTGCTCGGGGACCGTGTGTGTTGAGGGAAAAGATAAAGTGGACTCCACGCAAAGTGGATCAGGATTTGTGTGTGGAATGCCATGATTGCCTGGATGTTGGTTGTCCGGCGATATGCATCTGGGATGAAAAAGTCCAGATAGATTCAGCGGTTTGCGCGGGATGTGGTGTATGTGAGCAGGTTTGCCCATCAGAAGCTATCGTGGAGATGAAGTCATGAAAGATGTAAATGTATTGATGGTAGGTGTCGGAGGTCAGGGAGTAATACTGGCGAGTGACGCTATGGCCGAAATCGGCACGAATGCCGGATATGATGTTAAAAAAACGGATTCTCTGGGGATGGCGCAGCGCGGTGGTAGTGTGGTGAGCAATGTTCGATGGGGTGAGAAGGTTTATTCCCCAATGATCAAAAAGGGAGAGGTGGATTTTCTGGTCAGTTTTGAAGAAGTGGAGACGGCACGTTGGGCAGACTGGCTCAAGCCGGGAGGTGTAGTGATTGCCGCTGATGTGGTAGTAATTCCAATATCGGCGATGAGCGGCGCTTTTCCCTACCCGGATTGGGAGGAAATAGAGGGGGCTTTGCAGGAACGGGCAGAAAAAGTATATCTCATTCCAGCCACTCGTATTGGAGAGGAAGTCGGTAATCCAAAGGCGCTTAATATTGTGATGATGGGTGCCTTATCAACGTTTTTGGATTTAGAGGTGGAAAAATGGTTGGAAGATATCCGCAAGAAAGTCCCTCCAAAGTTCCTGGATTCTAGTCTTCAGGCTTTTCACAAAGGGGTTGAAGAAATCCAAGCTATGAAACACTAAGTAGAGGTGTACTATGATTCGTGATCCTAAGCATGAACAGATGCCCAGAGGCGATCTGGAAAAGCTACAGCTTGAACGACTAAAAGCGATAGTCGCTTATGTATCTGAAAAATCGCCTTACTACCAGAGGGCGTTCAAAGAACATAATATCAAGCCCGGCGATGTACAGTCGCTGAAGGACATAGCCAGGCTGCCTTTTACCAGCAAACTGGACTTTAGAGATAACTATCCGTTTGGACTCTTAGCCGTGCCCATGGATCAGGTGGTTCGTGTTCACTCTTCCAGCGGGACAACTGGAAAACCGGTAATTGCTCCTTATAACCAGAAAGATATCGATACATGGTCGGAAATAATGGCTCGTACACTGGCAACAGCTGGTGTGAGCAAGGATGATGTGCTTCAGAATGCGTATGGGTATGGTCTGTTCACCGGGGGACTTGGATTCCATTATGGTGCCGAATGTCTTGGCGCGTCGGTGATTCCCACAGGTGGCGGAAATACCAAACGGCAAATACTCCTGATGCAGGATCTGGGAACTACAGTCATTACCTGCACGCCTTCGTATTCGCTTATTTTGAACGAAACGGCACTTGAGATGGGTGTCGACCTACGGGAATCAAAACTTCGAGTTGGTGTATTTGGAGCTGAGCCTTGGTCTGAGCAAATGCGCAAGGATATTCAAGGTAAAATGGGGATTTCAGCTATCAATATCTACGGGTTGACAGAGATTATCGGGCCAGGTGTCTCCACGGAATGTCCCTATCAATGCGGAATGCATATTGCAGAAGACCATTTCCTGGCCGAAATAATAAATCCTGAAACTGGCGAACCATTGCCTTATGGGGAGACTGGCGAACTGGTACTGACGACCCTTACAAAGGAAGCTCAACCGGTGATGCGGTTCAGGACCAAGGATATCACCAGCCTCAATCCTGAGCCCTGTGAATGCGGAAGAACCCATGTGAGAATGTCGCGAATTACCGGGCGTACCGATGATATGCTTGTGATTAAGGGTGTAAATGTGTTTCCTTCTCAAATTGAAAGTGTCCTGCTTGATGTTGAGGGTGTTGAACCTCACTATATGATCGTTGTGGACAGGCAGGAGGGATTCAAATCGGATTACCTGGAGATATGGGTGGAGGTGTCCGATGATGTTTTCTCAGATGAGATGCAGAAGATGGAGAGTCTGGAGGCAAAACTGCGGGCTGAGATGGATAGTGTCCTGGCGATTGCCGCAAAAGTAAAATTGGTGGAGCCCAAGACGATCGCAAGGACTGAAGGGAAAGCAAAAAGAGTATTTGATCGTTCAGAGCTCTCCAATGCGTAATATTGTGTGCAGTAAGGAGGGGAGTTGACAATGAAAATTAAGCAAGTATCTGTTTTCGTTCAGAATCAACCTGGCCGGTTGCTAGCCATTCTTGAGGTGATGGAGGAAAATGGGATCAATTTGCGGGCACTCTCCATCAGCGAATCAGGTGAATTCGGTATTGTGCGCATGATTTTCCCAGATGCTGAGCGTGGGATGGAAGCATTACGTGAAGCTGGCTTCACTGCACGAATGGACTGGATCGTCAGTGCCGAGATCCCTGATGTCCCTGGCGGGTTGCTGAACAACGTGGTAAAACCTCTAACAGAGGCTGGAGTGAATCTTAAGTACTTTTACGCTGCTACTGATGCGATCTCGAAAAAAACCATAGTGGTCCTGAAGGCTGATGATCTAGATAAAGCTGAACAAATTCTTGAAGGAAAATAAGAGGTTTGTGGGCCTCATTCATGATGTAATGACGCCTTGAGCGAGGTCTAATCGCTCAAGGCGTTTGCTGTTAAATGAAGTATTGTTTGATGGTCATAGAGGCATTTTCACTATGAATTCTTCCTCTCGCATTCACTATAGCTGGGTTGTGCTGGGTATGGGTGTGCTAGTGGTGTTCGGGTCGCTGGGACTGGCACGGTTTGGTTATTCGATGATATTGCCTGAGATGAAAGAAGGCCTGGGAATCGGGTCGACCGGTGCTGGCGTTCTGGCGGCATCAGGCTTACTTGGATACTTGGCATTGTCAATTCTCGGTGGAGTAATTGCCTCACGAATTGGGGCTCGTGTGGTAATTGCTGTGGGACTCTTGGCAACGGGCGTAGGAATGATACTTACGGGTTTTGCCAATGGATTACTGATGGCAGTGCCATGTCAGTTGCTTGCTGGAATGGGAAGCGGTGCCAGCAATGTTCCGGTAATGGGACTCCTGGCCTCGTGGTTCGCGCCAAAAAAGCTTGGGCTTGCGTCGGGTGTCGCTGTGACTGGGTCATCACTGGGATTAATATTTGTAGGATCGATTGTTCCACCAATTCTGGATGCCAATGATGAGGACGGCTGGCGTACTGCATGGTTCCTTTTTGGGGGGATAACCATTGCATTGGCAATTATAGCCATATTTCTGTTGAGAAACAAACCGCCCGATAAGGGTGTTAGGCCTCTTGGCGAAGAAGAAGGGCATTCGGAGACCACCCCAAAAGCACAGGGAATACATTGGGGGCACGTGTATCGATCAACTGCTGTGTGGCATCTGGGACTGGTGTACATTGCTTTCGGTATGTCTTACATCATATTCATGACTTTCTTCAAAGAGCATTTGACCTTGGATGGTGGATATTCCGACGAATCAGCTGGCAACCTCTTTATGATAATGGGTTGCGTGAGTTTGTTGTGCGGAGTTATTTGGGGTACGGTATCTGATCACATCGGACGTAAAAGGGCGTTGGTTATCGTGTATCTGCTACATACTATCGCGTTTAGTATATTTGGCTTGTGGACGGAAACTGCCGGATTTACTATTGCTGCAGTGCTATTCGGACTTTCTGCATGGAGTATTCCAGCGATTATGACCGCTGCATGTGGTGATTTGCTGGGACCGAGGATGGCATCCGCGGCACTGGGTTTTATCACACTTTTCTTTGGGATTGGGCAGGTTATTGGGCCAAGCGTTGCCGGTGTAATGGCGGACGCTGCTGATACTCACTCGCCAGCATTTCTTTTTGCTGCTGGAATCGCATTCCTGGGTGCTATAGGCGCATGGCGGTTGCGGCCTACCACAAGAGTAGACATAGTCTAGAAATCTGATCGATAGCTGCAAATTGCACGTATCGGATGGCTTTGCTATACTCGAGAACGTGCTCGAAGAACCTTTACCGGAACCCAGTATACTTCTGATCTTCACCACAGCCTTCCTCATTGGTTTCTCAGGAGCTATGATGCCCGGTCCACTTTTAGCGTATACCATCAGCGCTTCAGCTAGATTTGGATTCTGGGCTGGGCCACTCATCGTCTTGGGTCATGCCATACTGGAACTGACACTGATAGTTGCTCTCGTTTTGGGATTGAACCAGTTTGTGGAAGGAGACACGTTCACTAGCATTGTTGGGTTAGCGGGAGGATTGGTGCTTATTGTAATGGGGATAGCCATGGCTCGGCAGGGTTGGCGAAAAGTGCCCCTCAAGTTGGAAACTTCGTCGAGTCTGGTCGAAAACAGGAGAATGATCATCGCTGGCATATTTGTCAGCATGTCAAATCCTTATTTTTTTATCTGGTGGGCGACTATTGGGATGACGTATCTATTATGGTCGAAAGAGTTAGGAACTGGCGGGATTGCGTCGTTTTTCAGTGGGCATATTTTATCTGATCTAGTATGGTACTCACTTATTACTTTTATTATTGCAACAGGTAGACGAGCGATCAATAATACTGTTTATTCATGGCTTCTCATAGTTTGTGGTGTAGCTCTTGTTGGACTGGGTGGTTATTTTGCTATGTCCGGTGTGAAATTCCTGGTTGATTGAGAGTATACAGGGATCGTTCAAGTTGAGATAGAGGAATGCACTGTGATAGAATCCAATTGTGAGTGTGCTATTTTTACTGTAAGAAACAAGTGCAAGTTGATATAGTTATCATTGGTTTTGAGAGTAGTAAAAGTTATGGCCAGGAAAAGAAGGATTCCCAAAGAATTCCAAATATGTAGAGACGTGTCTGAACCTCGAATCGTTGGTTTCGTGTGCAATTGGGGCGCTTATAGTGGCCTCGAAATGGCTGGCGTAAAAAAAATGAAATATGCTCCAAATGTGCAAATTATGAGGTTAATGTGTCTTGGCAGAGTTTCTACAGGACTCGTATTGAAGGCTTTTGAATTAGGTGCTGATGGAGTTCTGCTTTTAGGGTGCCCTTCTGGAAGCTGCCATTATGAGTTTGGTATCGATAGAACGAAGGAGACAGTGGCACAGATCAAGAAGATGTTAAACTTATTAGGATTAGGATCAAAGCGCGTGCATCTGGTTGAGGTGCCACCAGGAGAAGGGGATTTTGTGGCCAGACGGATAAACACATTTGAAAAGCGTATAAAAGAGCTGGGACCAAGTCCCATTAAATATATCCCAACACAAACAGTGTTAGCTGAACAAGAGGCTACACTACTCTGAAGAAAACCCAAGTTCGTATAATGAAAGACATCAAAAACACCATATTTGAATCAAAAGCATATTCTTGTCTTGATTGTGGAAAGTGTACCTCCGCGTGTCCGGTAGCCAGACATGATTCAGGATTCTCTCCGAGGATGCTGGTTTATGATGCTATCCATGAAAGTGGTCCCGAAGTGTTCCGAGATGGTCGGCTTTGGCAGTGTCTCACGTGTGCTTCGTGTGAAACAATATGTACTTCTGATGTTAAATATGGTGAATTCATCAGAGCATTACGCGGTGGAGCATACGAACAGGGTATATCCGGTCAATGCACTCACGGCGGAGCTTTGCAGGCACTGATGCACATCATGGCCAGTGATGAGTTAAACCAAAACCGTCTTGAATGGTTACCAAAACAAATTGAAACCTCAAGCACATCAGACACTCTATTTTTTGTCGGTTGTGCGCCGTATTTTGATACATTTTTTACCGATCTTGATACGAAATCGCTGAAAGGTCCGATTGGAGCACTGACTCTGTTGAATCGGATGGGAATTGTCCCTGCTTTGTTACCTAATGAAAGATGTTGCGGACACGATCTGCTCAACAGCGGGGATATTGATGGCTTCCTGAGACTGGCTCAGCAGAATGTTAAAGAGATCAACGAAACCGGGGCTAAACGTGTGGTTGTATCTTGCCCCGAAGGGTACCATACGTTGAAGGTGGAATATCCCAGATATCTGGGTGACACTGGATTTGACGTGGTTCATTTGATGGATATGGTTGCTGAGCCGGTTTTAAGTGGAGAACTCAAATTTCACAGAGTAAACAGGAAAGTTGCTTATCACGACCCGTGTCGATTGGGAAGGATTTCCGGTATATATGATGAGCCGCGAGCCATACTGGCAGCGATTCCCGGTTTGGAAGTTGTGGAAATGGACCATCATCGAGGGACGGCCCTCTGTTGTGGAACCCAGTCGTGGGTGAACTGTGGTAGTGTAAACAAGCAGATGCAGCTTGAGCTTCTTAAGGAGGCGAAAGCCACCGGAGCTGATATCCTTCTTACAGCTTGCCCTAAATGTAAAATTCATTTAAAGTGTGCTATGCATGATGAAATACTCGGCCAGGATTATAAAATCGAGATCAAAAACTTTGCCGGTTTTGTTGCCGGTGCTCTGGCCAAGTAGGAGGACTATATATGAGTGAGGATGGGTTGAAAATTGGAGTGTTTGTCTGCGATTGCGGACTAAACATTGCTGCAACAGTTGATACCGAAGCTGTGCGTCAATATGCAGAGGGACTGCCTGACGTGGTTGTATCGGTAGGCAACAGATATACCTGTGCTGATCCCGGACAGGAAGAGATCAAGAGATATATTCGCGAAAATGACTTGAATCGGGTAGTGGTTGCTTCCTGTTCACCTCGACTCCACGAGCCTACGTTCCGTCATTGCGTCGAAGATGCTGGATTAAATAAGTACTTGTTCGAGATGGCCAACATCCGCGAACATTGCAGTTGGGTGCATTCAGAGGATCACGAAGGAGCGACCCAAAAGGCAAAAGATACTGTCCGAATGGCTGTTGACCGGGCGCGTCATCTGAAACCTCAGATCGAAGCTGAGGTGCCTGTTACGGATGCTGCGCTGGTGATTGGTGGCGGCGTGGCTGGAATTCAGGCTGCTCTTGATCTGGCGGATACCGGGCATCACGTATATTTAGTGGAGAAAGAACCTTCCATCGGTGGGATTATGGCTCAACTGGACAAGACCTTCCCCACGATGGATTGCTCTATATGAATACTCGGACCTAAAATGATGGATGCCGGTCGGCATCCCCGGATTGAACTGATGACCTTGAGTGAGGTCGAAGAGGTCAATGGTTACATTGGCAATTTTAAGGTGAAGGTGCGTAAGAAAGCGCGGTATGTTGATGAGAAAGAATGTACCGCTTGTGGCGATTGTATTGAAGTTTGTCCGGTAACTTACCCTGATGAATACCAGGTTGGTCTCGGAACCCGAAAAGCCATCTACATCCCCTTTGCTCAGGCTGTACCTTCGTCGTATGTAATTAATCCAGAGAATTGCTTGGGCAGCAACCCGATTGCTTGCGGAAAATGTGCTGAGAGATGTGAGAAGAAGTGCATCGATTTCGATATGCAGGATGAAATTGTTGAGCTCGAAGTGGGCACTATCATCGTTGCAACCGGAATGGATGTTTACGATCCCACTGAGATGGATGAATATGGTTATACTCGGTTCCATAACGTGGTCACCAGCATGGAGTTCGAAAGGCTAATATGTGCTGGTGGTCCTACAGACGGCCATTTTGTACGTCCCGGTGACATGCAGCGTCCCAAACGCATCGGATTTGTTCAGTGTGTGGGTTCCCGCATGGAGAATCGAGGGAATCCGTATTGTTCCAATATCTGCTGCATGAATACGATTAAGGACAGCTTGCTTTTAAAGGAACATTACCCTGATACCGAAATTTTCGTGTTCTATATTGATTTGCGAGCCTTTGGAAAAGGATTTGAGGATCTACTAAAGCGCAGTCGTGAGGCTGGCGTCAATTACATTCGTGGTTTGCCTGGTAGCGTCATGGAAGACCCTCAAACCGGAAACCTGATTGTGGACGTGGAAAATACCACCGCCGGAAGGTTGGAAAAATACAATCTGGATATGCTGGTTCTTTCCATCGGACTGGAACCGCGTGGAGATGGTGATCCGTTGAGGCAGGCGTTGAATCTATCCAAGACAAGCGATGGGTTCTTGTTAGAGGCCCATCCTAAACTAAGACCTGTCGATGCTTCCACTCCGGGTGTTTTTCTTGCTGGATGTGTGGAATCACCTAAAGATGTCAAAGATAGTGTTACGCAGGCCAGTGCTGCTGTTGCCCGGGCATCGCATATTCTGACTTCAGACAAGCTTACAGTGGAAGCCATCACAGCGACCATTGACAAAGAAAAATGCACTGCCTGTGGTGCCTGTGCCAAGGTTTGCCCTTATGGGGCTATAAGATGGGAAAAGAAAATGCCAGCCGAGGTAATCGAAGCTATGTGTGCGGGTTGTGGTACGTGTGCTGCTGAATGTAAATTCGATGCTATCAATATCAAGCATTTTAGCGATGAGGCGTTGATGGCACAGACAGAATCAGCTGTAGCGGAGAATACTTCGGAAAGGATCGTTGTTTTTGCCTGCAACTGGTGTTCATATGCCGGTGGTGATGGGGCGGGCACATCGCGGCTGCAATATCCTCCCAATGCTCGTATCATTCGTACGATGTGTAGTGGTCGGGTGGATGAAAGATTTGTATTGCGTGCGTTCGAGCTTGGTGCTCCTATTGTGTTAGTATCTGGCTGTCACTTTGCCGATTGTCACTATATCGATGCCAATCGAGCGACTCAACGCCGGGTGGATAAACTTTGGGATAAACTGGAAAAACAGGGTATTCGTCCGGAACGGTTGCAGTTGGAGTGGATTAGCGCTGCTGAGGGCCAGAAGTTTGCCACAGTGATGCGAGCGATTGAAGAGATGCGCCAAAGGGTTACTGCTGAAGAAATAGAACACACAGTCCAAGTGTTGAAAAAGGATCGGGAAAAGCAGGAATCCAAAAGAAAGGCTAAGGCTAAGGTTTAAGAGGTTAATAATGGCGGAACAAGATAATTTCAAGTGTTTGCGCTGTGGCAATGAGTATGCACTTCCCAAGCCTGAAAAGGACGAAATGGAAGAGCGAACCTGTCCAAAATGCCGAAGCAATAGCGTGAGGAAAACTGGATAACAGGTAAGTTTAATGCATTATCGCGAGACGGTGCCTACTGGATATGTAAATCCTTATACCAATCCCAAATAGTATTACCCCATATCAGCGCAGTCATTGCTCCAATAGCTAGAAACGGCCCAAACGGAATCGCCTGTTTGCGGCCCTTTCGCTTTAGAATAAGAAGAAATGTGGCTATAATTCCACCACAGAGGATACCAATCATGAGTCCCACGAAGATGATTGGAAATCCTAAAGCAAAGCCCATAAGAGCTGCCATTTTCACATCACCCCATCCCATCCCGCCACGTGACAAAACTACAACTAGAAATAGTACAGCGAATCCAACTGCACCACCGATTAACGCATTATCTCTCCATGCCAAATATGTTACTTCATCTCGAAGTGGTACGGTAGCAAGTGCAAAAACACATGCAGGGTAGGTTATCTTGTTCAATATGAGCTGTGTATTAAGATCGATTACGAATATGACAATGAGCAGGCAAGCATAGACAGCTAGTATCCAGAAATCATTACTCCAGTCATACTTTACCCACAATAAAGCGAGCGAGAGCCCTGTTGCCAATTCTACCCAGAATATTCGTTGAGTAAGATGGGTACCGCAGTATCGGCATCGACCACGCAGCCAAAGATAGCTAACGAGGGGAATAAGGTCAATTGGTTTGAGGCGAGTTCCGCAGTTGTCACAGTGGGAAGGAGGTTTGACTAGAGATTTATCATCGGGTAATCGATCGATTACCACATTGAGAAAACTACCAATCTCAAGTCCAAGAACAAATAAAATGATTATCCAGAGAATATCCATAAAAATACCTGCTTGGGGCAATTATACTATTAACCCGGCAATTAAATACTAGACAAAACATCGAAAATATATTACAAT
>CAZWIP010000010.1:0-31573 GCA_964634125.1 uncultured Dehalococcoidia bacterium | reverse complement strand
TTTCCACGATACTTTCATCAGTGCTACGCATTTCCCATCGAGACAATAACCCTATTTTGTTTTGTGAAGCTTGTTTATTATATCCTCTGCACCTGTGATAATATCGGTAATCATTCCCTCGACAGTTGGGATATCTTGGATGAGGCCAACCACTTGTCCACAAGCTTGGAGACCAGAATCAAGTTCACCAGTTTCCAGTTGGTGTTTACCTCTTAGGCCGCTAATTAGGGGAGATAGCTCTTCCAAATTTGCACCTTGATCTTCCATTTCAGCAACCTTCTCTGAAATGACATTCCTTAAGACTCGATGAGAGTTATTTAAGGATCGTTGAACCAGCATTGTGTCATGTTCAGTGGATTGGACAAGCCATTCCTTCACTTTGGGATGGATCGGCGCCTCCTGAGTTGCTAAAAAACGGGTCCCCATATTTATTCCCTCTGCTCCTAGGGCTAATGCCGCTACAAAGCCTCGGGCATCTCCGAAGCCACCAGACGCCACTACTGGAACTTTCACCGCGTTGGCTGTCAATGGAACTAGAATCAGTGAAGTCAAATCTTCCTCGCCGGGATGGCCTGCGCATTCAAAGCCATCAATGCTAATAACATCACACCCTATTCGTTCTGCCGTTTTTGCAAATCTCACAGCAACACATTTGTGAATCACCGTGATATTGGCCCCTTTGAGTTTCTCCATGTAAGGTTTTGGATTTCTGCCAGCAGTTTCAACAATTTTGATACCCTCACTTATGATCGCATCAATGTAGCTATCGATATTCAGCGGGCGCATGGTTGGAAGGAGAGTTAGGTTCACTCCAAAGGGTTTGTCGGTCATACTACGGGTCCGATTGATCTCGTCGGCCAGTTCCCCGGCAGTCGGGAAGGTAAGCGCACTCAATATCCCCAGACCACCAGCATTGGAAACTGCAGCCACTAGCTTAGCCCGTGAAACCCATTGCATTCCTCCCTGGATAATTGGAAACTCAATTCCCAGCATATCAGTAAGTCTGTTTTGGAACATGATCAACCTCACTGTTAAAGATTACTGGTGTTAAACATATTTGGAAAAGCACAGGCTCAATAACCGGGGACATTGTCATTCTGATGGAGTCCACTCAGGACGACTGAAGAATCTCCCCATTAATAATGGGATTCTTCGCTTTGCTAAGTCCAAAAAGACTTATTAGCTATGGCTCGGAATGACATTTCAAGTGTGACATGATACTAGTCACACAGTCGCCGAAGCCTGATAACAATTGGAGTTTCGTGTTTGTGTTTATGTGCCCTATGACGATCCCAGACAAAAGAGGTTATTTCGTCAAGATTCTGAACCGACATATTGTCATAACGATCAAGACAAAATCTGACACTCTGTTCCATCTCGTCATACGTTTTGCCAAGATCAGCTTCATCGGTCTGATTCTCTTCCAAACCAGCTGAAGGAATACGGTTTATATTCGATTCATCTATCGTGCCCTCATCCCTGAGGTACTCGAGGAGTTGATAAATTTCAGATTTGAAAAGTTCACCAATAGGGAAAATATCGGCCAAGGCATCGCCACCTTTGGTATCATACCCTATGAAATCCTCCGAAAGATTGCCGGTGCCCATAACACGAACTCGTTTTCCCTTGAATTGAGTCGAAAGGTTATGGGCAATGCCATAAAGAATACTCATTCTAGCTCGGCTACGTGCATTGCCTTTATTTGTTAGCGTAAGTTCAGACTCTGATTCGATAAAGACCTGATCATTGATTGCATCGGATATTTTAGCTACTGGACGTACGAGATGGTGAACACCTATTCTTTCCGCTAGCTTGGCAGATTGTGCATTGAATGTTTTTATATCTACTTCATTGTAGGGCATACTAATTCCATACACATTCTCTTTGCCAAGAGCTTTCATGCACAGTATAGCTGTTAAAGAAGAGTCGGCCCCTCCACTCAATCCAACAACAGCTACATCCACTTGTGATCTCAACTCCGAGTATATGTGTTCAAGCAGTTTTTCAAAATCACAAATCACGGATAAAACCTCTACCAAACTTCTTTACTAATGAATCATATCAAATTGGGAGCAGATGTAAATGGGGAATGCAGCGTAGCGAAGAATAATTCAGGCTGCAACTTTACTACTGGATCGGCTTATGATTTCTCGCGCAGCCACTATGCCGGAAGCGGAAGCCTGTACCAGACCACGAGTAACTCCCGCGCCGTCACCGATAGCAAAAAAGTTCGCTATCTCTGTCTCCAGTTTATCTGTAAGGTGTAATCTGGAGGAATAGAATTTAACTTCTACACCGTAAAGCAGCGTATGGGGTGAGGCTACCCCAGGAGCCAGTGCATCCAGAGAAATCAACATTTCTTTGATCCCTTTGAGGAATCGATAGGGCAATACCGCGTTGATGTCACCAGGCGTAGCACTTTTAAGTGTGGGTTGCACTTGCCACTCACCCATCTGTGATGCCGTCGAACAACGACCATCTAACAAATCATCGTATCGCTGGACGATAATGCCATCAGCAAGCAAATTGGCCAACCGAGCTACTGATTTTCCATAAGTTATCGGATCATTGAACGGTTCCCTGAACTTGGCGCTACATAGGAGGGCGAAGTTAGTGTTTGGACTTTTACGGTCAGCATAGCTGTGTCCGTTGACCGTCACTACTGGCTCTGTGCCACCTGTAGACTCCAGCGTCACCTCGCCTGCAGGACAAACACAGAAAGTCCTTATGCGATCATTAAATGGCATCGCACGATATTCCAGTTTCGGTTCGTAGAGAATATTTGTTAAGTCAGCAAGTACCTCATTCGGAACCTCTATCCTAAGGCCAAGGTCGACTGGATTATTGTCTTTGGTGAGACCAAGCCAGGCAGCTTGCTTGACCAGCCAATCGGACCCCTCCCTGCCCGGGGCTACAACCAAATATTTTGTTTCAATGAACTGACCGTCTTCAGTCTCGATCCCCTTAACTTTGCCATCCTCACTAATGATCGACTCTACAGTGACCGATGTCTGAATATCGATTCTCTCCACGAGAAAATCATACATATTCCGTAGCACTTGATAGCAATGTTCGGTGCCCAGGTGTCTAACCGGAACAGGAATAAATTTAAGCCCAACCTGATCTGCTCTTCTAGCAACTTCATCAATTCCTGCACCTACGCCAAACAGGTTGGCAGACGCTCCAAACTCACTATAAGTATCATCGACATAGGTGATTAAGTTAACGAGTCCGTCCACACCCTCGTATTTGTGCAAATAACCCCCGACATCCGGTGATAACGTGAGCTTTCCATCACTGAAGGCGCCAGCGCCACCCCAACCACTTACCATTGCACATGGGAAACACGAAAGGCAGCCACTGTAATTATGAGCGCCAGGGCAATATCTCTTGTTGAGGTCTTTGCCCTTTTCTAAAATGAGGATATTCAGACTTGAGGATCGGGCTAACTCAAGAGCAGTGAAGATTCCTGCAGGTCCACCACCAACAATTATGACGTCATAGCTATTGGCCATAAATTATTCCATCACAATTCTCGGTAATTACAGCGGAGCAGATTAAGAGGGAAACGAGAAGATATCAGTCCTTGATTTTGAACCGCTTCCTGAACCGTTCTACTTGCCCTGCTGTGTCAACTATTCGCTGTTCACCGGAATAGTAGGGATGACACTTGCTGCAGAGCTCCACCTTTAACGTCGGTTGAGTTGCGCCAACGGTGAAGGTATTGCCACATGAACAATTAACCTGGGCATCATCATAGTATTTAGGATGTATTTTTTCTTTCATTTGATTCTTAACTATCACCAGCGACAGGGTACACGCTGATTTTCCTCTGGTATTTGTTGGCTCGGCCGAATTTCACCGTGCCATCGATGAGAGCGAAAATAGTGTGGTCCTTACCCAAACCAACATTCTCTCCCGGGTGGACTTTGGTACCTCGTTGCCTCATGAGAATGTTTCCGGCACGTACCACCTGCCCATCATACTTCTTAACACCGAGCCTTTTTGATTGGCTATCGCGGTTATTTTTACTGCTGCCACCTGATTTTTTATGTGCCATTTGGATTTTACCTCGTTACGCTCGCTTTGGGCTAATTCAACTCAATCTGATCAATTGACAATCTAGTATAATGTTGACGATGCCCTCTTTTGCGACGATATCGTATTTTGTTCTTGTATTTGAATATAATGACCTTGCGTTTCCTATCCTGAAGAACTATCGTGGCTTTAACCTTGGCCCCTTCAATAGCAGGTTGTCCTACTGTGATAGTATCCCCATCAGAAACGAACAAAACATTATCAAGTTCGACCGAGGAACCTTCGTCCCCGGCGATTTGTTCTATATCTATCTTCTGGCCTGGTGAGACCTTATGTTGTTTTCCTCCGGTAGCTACAATTGCGTAAATTGTTCTCCTCCCCCAAAAATTTCCCAGCATTGTGGATTGTACCAGTTGTAGCGGATTTGTCAAGTTTGAAAGGTGTGTATCCAATCGCGGCACACTCTCGATTGCCAATTCAAGCATGCGTTTCTTTCTAACACTCAACCAAATTTGCGTGCATACAGGGTTGACATACGCTATAGCTTCATATATTGTACTCGATAAAGAGTCCCCTACGAGTCATTATAGAAACGTTTCATCGAAGGTAAATTTGAATCTGTGAGGAACCACGATGATCATAGTGGGTGAAAAGATAAATACAAGCCGCAAAAGCATAAGAGAAGCTGTTGAAAATCGGGATGCTAACTTCATTATCAAGGTAGCCCAGGATCAAGTCCAAGCCGGTGCTGACTATATCGATGTCAATGCCGGTACCTTTGTGGACAAAGAGATTGAAAACCTATGCTGGTTAGTCGAAACCGTTCAAAGTTCACTAGATCATCCCCTGTGCCTGGATAGTCCCAATCCGATGGCCTTATCCGAAGCGATGAAGCTCCACAAAGGCGAACCGATGATAAACTCGATTTCTATGGAAGAAGACCGGCTTGGTCCCCTTCTGCCCGTGGTTACGTCTGGCCCGTGTCAAGTAATTGCTTTGTGTATGGGGCAAGCCTCGATGCCTACAACAGTTGAGGAAAGAGTAGATGTTGGCGCTCAACTCATTCAAAAGCTTACAGGTGAAGGAATTCCAATTGAAAAAATATTCGTTGATCCGCTAGTCCAACCTATATCAGTGGATACCAACATGGGTATTGCCGCACTTGGAGCCATTCGCAAAATCATGGACGATTTCCCCGGAGTAAATACAATCTGCGGCCTATCAAACATTTCATTTGGTCTCCCGGAACGCCACATTATCAATCGCAATTTTCTGGCTTTGGCCATGTCATACGGTTTGTCTGGTGCCATCTTAGATCCAACCGATATGAAACTCATGTCCACCCTTCTTTCGGTTGATATGCTTCTTGGTCAGGACGAATACTGTGAGAAATTCATTGATGCCTACCAGGAAGAGCGTCTTTCTGGATAAAAAGAAGTCTCGCCGGAGTGAAAAGAAATAAGCATAATGGAGGTCGAAAATGAGTGAATTTCAGGCATTATCTGAAGCTGTACTCAAGGGAGACATCAAGACAGCGGTAGCGGAGACTCAGGCGGCCATGGATGCCGGGGCAAATATCCAGGCCATCCTTGATACCGGTCTGATTGCTACCATGGACGAAGTGGGTGATAGATTTTCAAAGGGAATTATCTTTGTCCCACAGATGCTGCGATCGGCTAAAACCATGCAGGAATGCATGAAGCTTATCACCCCATTATTCCAAAAAGATGGTGTGACCTCCAAAGGGAAGGTGCTCATCGGAACCGTCAAAGGGGACTTGCATGATATTGGCAAGAACCTTGTTTTAATGATGATGGAAGGCGCTGGATTTACTATCACAGATCTTGGAGTAGATGTCCCTCCTGAGAAGTTTGCCCAGAAGACTCAAGAAATCGAGCCTGATATCGTGGCTATGTCCGCACTACTTTCAACAACAATGCCATCGATGCCCCTTACTATCGAAGCTCTTCAAAACGCTGGAGTGAGAGATAAAGTGAAGATTATGATCGGTGGAGCTCCTGTTACAGATAAATATGCTCAAGAAATCAAAGCAGATGCCTATGCCTCAGACGCTGGATCAGCAGTAACAAAAGCAAAAAGCCTGATGGGGATTTCCTAACCTCTTGAAAGCAGATTCCACATTGAATTGAGGAGGTAAGCATGAATCCTATAGCTATACCTACGTTTCAGCCTCGGTTGAAGGTCTTATCTCGAGAACAGGTTCTGGCGATCCACACGGCAGCACTGGAAATCCTGGAAAAGACAGGGTTTAGAATGGAGCACCCAGACGCATTGAAAATGCTTGCGGATGCAGGTTGCAGGGTATCCGATGATAACTGGGTCAGAATGCCTGGCCATCTTGCTGAACAAGCTCTTAAGTCAGCCCCCAGACAAATTGCATTACATGATCAGAAAGGTAACAAAACGATGCCTCTGGTCGATGGTAACCCCTTCTATGGAACGGGTTCAGATACAACTTTCACACATGACCTCGAAACTGGACAACGGCGCCGCACAGTCCTTCAGGATATAGCCAATTTCGCCAAACTGGTTGATGGGCTGGAGAATATTTCGTTTGCCATGTCAATGTCCAATCCAGAGGACGTCCCGATTGAAAATATCTATGTTTACGCGTTTGCAGAAATAGTTAAAAATACCAACAAACCTATAGTGTTCATAGCAGACAGCGGTAAAGACATAACTAAAATCCATCAGATTGCATGTGCAGTGGTGGGAGGTGAGGAGGAATTCCGCCGGAAACCATTTATTCTAAACTACTCCGAAGCTATAAGTCCTCTGAGATTCCCTGAGAACGTAATGGAAAAACTCATCTTCTGTGCGCAGAAAGGCATACCGATCTGCTTCCCATCAGGTTCCAATGCAGGCGGTGGAGCGCCTATTACTCTGGCCGGAGCGATGGCTCTTGGGATTGCTGAGAATCTAGTGGGATTAACGGTCCATCAAATGTTCGGTAAAGGGTCTCCGTTCCTATTTGGTCCAAACGTTAGTACATTGGATATGAAATCGACCGTTGTATCTTACGGATGCCCGGAGTGGGCGCTCACACAGGCTGCTCTAGCTGATATGCGAGACGAACTCTATGGTTTGCCCATCTGGGCCTATTCAGGAGCATCGGATGCAAAGGTTATGGATGCTCAGGCTGGCGCTGAAGCAATGTTTTCAATAGCTACATCCATGTTGGCTCGCTGCAATTTGATCCATGATAATGGATACCTCGAGTATGGTGGTATCTCGTCACTAGAGATGGTGACGATGGTAAACGAATTGGTAGCCATGAGCCGCTTCTTTGTCCAAGGTATCCCTGTCAATAAAGAAACCTTGGCATTGGATGCAATCCAACGTGTTGGGAGTGAGCCTGGATCAATGTTCTTGACGGATGACCATACATTCGATAACTTCGAAAAGGCTCAATTCATCCCCAAACTTCTGGATCGGTCACGTTATGATACTTGGGAAGAAGAGGGGTCACAGGACTTCTACAAACGTTGTAACGTGGAGGCAAAGAGAATTCTGGCTGAGCATCAAGTGGAACCAAAATCAGATGAAATACTCCAAACTATCGATAAAATTGTTAAAGGGGGATAACCAAGCGTTTTACTCATGAAGAAGAGTTCGCCATTTTATCAACCGATTTCTCCTGAACACGTTCAGCAGATTGATCAGAAAGGACGCCGGATACTTGAGGAAATCGGTGTTTCAATCACAGATAGCACTTTTCGAGAAAGACTCGAAGATGCAGGCGCTCAGGTAGATCATGACAATGATCGAGTTCGTTTTGGTGGAGACTGCCTTGATCGGCTTTTGAGTCGAACTCCCTCTAAATTCATACTTTTCTCACGTGATGGCCTGAATGATGTTCACCTTGGTGAAGGTCATGTCTATTTTGGCAATGGTGGACGCGTGTTTCGCATCTTAGATATGAGGACAGGCGGTTATCGTTACACCATGTTACGGGATGTGGCAAACACAGCTATATTAGTTGATCATTTGGACTACATTAAATTCTATATCATAGCTTGCCAGGCCCATGACTTGGAAAAGGATAGCTATCATTTAAACGATTTCTATCGCGCATTTTTCCATACGACAAAGCACGTAATGGGCGGATGTGATGATATAGATGGCGCCAATCAGATGTGGGAGCTTGCATGTCTCGTAGCAGATGGGGAAGAGAATCTCAGAGATCGACCATTCGTTTCAACCATTACAAATGTCATTAGCCCACTGACAATAGATACCAATACTTTGCAGATTATTGATTTCTGTACCTCAAAAGGGATTCCGATTACCTGCGCTCCAGCTCCAATAGCTGGGGCAACCGCTCCGGCAACACTGGCCGGAACGCTCTCTCAACTTCACGCGGAATCGCTCGCTGGAGTAGCAGTTACTCAGGCTATTACCCCGGGAGCAAAAATTCTTTACGGTGCAGTGCCTTCAGCCATGGATTTACGAACTATGGAATACACCATGGGCACAGTCGAAATGGGGATGATGAATTCAGCTGCGGTTCAGTTGGCAAAGCTTTATGATTTGCCTATCTATGCCTCGGCAGGGCTTACCGAATCCAAACGACCGGATATTCAGGCCGGATCTGAAAAACTATTTTCCAATTTGACTGTTGCAATGGCCGGAGCTGATTATATTCATCTGGCGGCAGGGATGCTGGATTCCGGTAATTCCATTTCTTACGAACAATACGTAATCGATAATGAAATCATTGGGATGATTCATAGGATACTATCAGGCATAGAGGTGAATGAAGATACACTTGGTTTTGATGTTATCGAACAGGTTGGACCCGGCGGAAACTACGTAATGGAAGATCATACAGTCGATCATATGATGGATGAGTTCTTCTACCCCAATTTGAGCGTGCGTTGTAATTTCGATATTTGGGAAGAGAAAGGCAGGCCGGATATGTTGAGCCGCGCTCATGAAATGGTTGAAAAAAACCTGAATGATGGTAGGGAAGGCCGGTTGGACCCGCGTTTGATCTCTCGCATTAAAGACACTTTCCCTACTATAATCAAGATATAAGATGTCTTCACCTGACAAATCCAGGGAAATCGTACGCATCATTGCTTGTGGTGTATTCAAACCTGCACTCCAGCATCTCCACATGGAAGAACGTTACCCCAATGTTAAGGTTTCATTTTTGCCTGCAGTGTTGCATTTAAGACCTCCGGACCTTCGAAACTTCTTACGAAAAGAGATCGAGTCTGCACAACAACGCAACGAACATGTCATTTGCCTCTACGGGGATTGTTTTCCCGATATTGATGATTTCTGTGATCAATACGATATAATCAAAGTACCCGGAGCCTACTGCTATGAACTATTTCTCGGTCCAAAACGTTTTAAAGAGCTGATCGATGAGACCGCAGGAACATATTTCATGGAGAAAGACCTGATAATGAATTTTGAACAACATTGTTTAATTCCTCTGGAACTTCATGATAAAACAATGAGAGAATATTGTTTTGAACACTATAAAAAGCTGTTGTATGTACGACAACCTGCTGATCCCGAATTATCGTCACGGGCAAATGAAATTGCTGATTTCCTGGAATTAGTTCTGGATGTCAAAGACGCTGACTATTCTTTTCTTGAAAACAAACTGGATGAGTTGATCAAATCTATTTCTTCTCAGAAGTGAATACCTTTTGCCAATTTTCTAACAGTCTCCATCACCTACAAAGGCGATCAGGATGAAAGAACCTAAAAACCCAAAGGCTCGTAAAAAGAGAACTGAATATGTCTGGTTAAATGTTCTACCGGATGATCTTTGGTTGAATGTTCGTCAGGGAGACACGGTCTTTGAGGTCTTACAAGAGGCCGGAGTAGAGTTGGATGCAGATTGCGGCGGACTCGGAAAGTGCGGTAAATGTAAAATCAGGATTCTCACTTCGATTGAACCTCCATCATCTGATGAGGAAGGATTCCTTGATCAAGACGAAATAGATCAAGGAATTCGTCTTGCATGCCGTACTCAGATTCACAGTGATATGGTTGTTCATGTAGGTGAAACTGAGATAGGCGCTGAATATGTACAAATACTTAAGTCAGGTCACAGACCTCTATTCCAACTGGATCCTCTTGTAAAAAAACAATTTATTACATTGGCTACCCACCACAAAAACGAGGGACTTTCTGACTTCGATCGAATTAAATTAGCAATGGGACCAGATTACCTGGATATGACTGCTTCACTCAGTTGCCTTCGAACATTGCCTCAATCAATGAAAGAAACTGAAGCTCATGGAGCAGCGGTTCTTCATGAAAAGCACCTATTGGATTGGCAAGGTTGGGGGAAACTGGCATATGGCTATGGACTGGTTTTTGATCTTGGTACAACTACTTTGGTTGGCAAGTTAATTGATCTTTCTGATGGAACAGAAACGGCAGTCGTTTCAAGGTTGAATGGACAAATAAAATACGGATCAGATGTGATCAGTCGTCTCCAATATGTAAAAGACAATCCAAATGGACTCTTACGCCTTCATAACCTTCTGATCGGAAATTTAAATCGAATTACCAGGCGCTTGGCAGAAGTAGGAGGATTAGTGCCGGGTGACATCTTCATCGTTGTAGCAGCCGGAAACACTACTATGCAGCATCTTGTACTTGGTTTGCCTCCGGATGGAATAGCTGAGGCACCATTTGCTCCAGTCCTTAGTGACGGGCTGATTGTAAAAGCGCAAGACGTTGGGCTTCAGATTAACCCGGAAGCATTGCTCTACACGATGCCGATGAAATCAGGATACGTTGGTGGAGATTTGATCAGTGTTATTCTTGCTTCTGGTGCTGCAGAGCAGGAAGACAAGATAATACTGGGACTTGATCTAGGCACCAACGGAGAAATATTCCTTGGGAATCGTAAAAGGATGATGACCTGCTCAGCAGCAGCAGGTCCTGCCATTGAAGGTGCAAGAATCTCTTCCGGAATGATAGCTAAAGATGGGGCAATAGAAGCGGTTGGATTTGAAAAAGGTAATCTCCAATATCGTGATATTGCCAATATTAAGCCCAAGGGACTCTGCGGAAGTGGTCTTGTAGATTTGATAGCAGTACTTCTACAGCTCGGAATTATCGATGAGGAAGGGTTAATCACCACTCCTAAGATGAGCCTAGCAGAGAACTTGGCTCCAAGGGTAATCAATAGAAATGGCGTCAATGATTTCCTTATAGCCCCTGCTGAAGAAAGCTTCGATAACAAACCTATTTATCTCACTCAGCAAGACGTCCGCGAATTGCAACTTGCCAAAGCGGCCGTCTCTGCTGGTATAGCAACTCTCATGGACGAAATGGGAATCGAGATTGATGACATCGATCATATTTATTTAGCCGGAGCGCTTGGTAACTACGTCAACCCATACAGCGCAATGCGCATAGGTCTAATTCCAAAGATAGATCCGGATAAAATAGTATCGTTAGGTAACGCCGCCAGTACAGGTGCCTCTATGGTATTACTGTCCAAGTTTTACTGGCAAATGGCTAATGAGCTGATTGATTTCATTGAACATGTCGAACTTTCTTCACGATTGGATTTCAATGATTACTATGTCGAGAATATGGATTTCCCAAGAGAAGAACCTCTCGATGTGCATCATGAGGAAGTAGAAAACGTGATGAAGACGATTACTGTAGGTACAGTAATGACCAGTGACTTTCCTGTAATGAACTCCGTCATGCCAGCCAGAGAAATTGCCAATATTTCACGCGATACAGGTCATCACGGATTCCCTGTAGTTGATGAAAATGGACATCTGATAGGTGTGGTCACACTCGCAGATCTGGCTAGTTGTTTGAGGGCTGGAAATGCTGATCTTCCGGTAGGTGCCATTGTAGACACTTCTCCTTCAGTAGCATTTCCTGATCAGACACTATACGAAGTATTGAATGCCACTGAAGAGGATTACGGTCGTATTCCGGTCGTTTCCAGAGAGGACGAAGGGCACCTACTTGGGGTGCTGCGACGCCAGGACATAATCCGTGCTTATCGTAATAAACTTGCAAAATATGTACACGCAAAAGCTTAACCTTCAGTTTCCATTTACGGCACAAACTACACCATGATTGAAGAACTTTTCTATTGTCAGTAGAATATCTTGGAGGGGAATAATGATTGAACTCGAAATACTCAAGGGCCTCTCGGTTAAAACGTCATCAAAGATCGTTATGCTGGTTTTCGATGGCCTGGGAGGAATACCTCAGCCTGATACTGGTAAGACCGAACTCGAAACTGCAATTACTCCAAACCTCGATAGGTTAGCTACTGAAGGCATCTGCGGACTAACTGACCCTGTAAGCCCAGGCATCACGCCCGGCAGTGGGCCCGGACACCTTTCTTTATTCGGCTACGATCCTGTGAAGTATCTCGTAGGCCGAGGAGTATTAGAAGCCCTTGGCATGGAATTCGATTTAGTTAAAGGAGATGTTGCTGCCAGATGTAACTACTGTACAGTTGACGATAGTGGTGTGATCACAGACCGCCGTGCGGGCCGTATACCAAGCGAGCAGAACGCTGAACTCTGTGAAAAGCTCCGAGAGATCAAGATAGATGGAATCGAAATGTTTATCATGCCTGGGAAGGAACACCGTTTCGCTATTGTGTTTAGAGGTCATGGACTTGCAGGTGAAGTTAACGACACCGACCCGCAAAAAGTCGGGATGAAACCGAGGGAAGCTATTTCGTTATCGTCAAATGCAACCAAACTGGCTAACGTTATCCATGAATTCATCTCTCAGGCGAAGTCTATTCTTGCCAACTCCTATCCGGCTAACATGATCCTCTTTCGCGGAATATCGCAAAAGCCCAATTTGCCGATGATGGGCAATATCTTCAAATTGAATCCAGCTGCTATAGCCACCTATCCAATGTATCGAGGAATGGCCCGACTGGTAGGAATGGAAATCCTGAATACAGGTAGCACATTTTCCGATGAACTCGATACACTGGCAGAAAACTGGAATAATCACGATTTCGTTTACGTTCACATCAAGCACACCGATTCAGCGGGTGAAGATGGTGATTTCGAAAGGAAAGTCCGAGTGATCGAAGAGGCCGATGCGCTACTGCCCAAGCTTATCGATCTGAAACCTGATGTGCTGGTTGTAACTGGCGATCATTCTACACCTGCCATGCTCAAAGGACACAGCTGGCACCCGGTTCCATTACTTCTGCGAGCAGAATACTGCCGTACCGATGGTTCAAAGGAATTCTCAGAAACAGCATGCACGAGAGGAGGCTTGGGCAGGATACTTGCTACAGACATTATGCCACTAGCCATGGCTAACGCTTTGAAACTTGATAAATTCGGAGCTTGAGGATGCAGAATATGCGAATACCAATAATTGCTGGCAACTGGAAAATGAACAATACCGTGTTCGAGTCGGTTCGCCTTGTTGGAGATATGAAGGACAGGCTTGAAGCTATTGACGGGGTTGAATCAGTAGTGTGCCCTCCCTTCGTTTCGTTACCCAAGGTTGCAGAAATGCTGATGGCGTCATCAATAGGTGTTGGGGCACAAAATATGTACTATGAAGAAAAAGGAGCTTTTACTGGCGAGGTGTCACCCGCAATGCTCAAAGGTATTTGTCAGTATGTGATTTTGGGGCACTCGGAGCGTCGAGGGATTTTCGGAGAAACGGATGAGATGGTAAATCGAAAAATCAAAGCTGCTCTAAATGCGGATCTTAAACCCATCGTATGTGTTGGTGAGACTCTTGATGAGAACGAATCAAATCAAACAGAAGAAGTTGTTACTCGCCAGGTCAAGGCCGCGTTAGAGGGGCTTTCATCATTAGAAAATCTCGTTATTGCATACGAACCCATTTGGGCCATCGGTACAGGTAGGGCAGCTACCGAAGAGCAGGCTAACGATACCATAGGTCTGGTGCGAAGTGTCATAGCTCAGCTTTACGGTGAAGCTGCTCAGGCACTTCGCATTCAATACGGTGGAAGCGCTAATGCCTCGAACATAGCGGCGCTTATGAGTAAGCCAGAAATAGATGGAGCACTGGTGGGTGGCGCTAGTCTGAAAGCTGATGAATTTGTGAGTATGGTAGAACAGTCAGCAAAAGCTAAATCCGTATGAACAAACCACTCATAGCCATTGTAGGACCTACTGCGGTAGGCAAAACGGGATTAGCGATTGAATTAGCTCTGAGACTAAACGGTGAAATAGTAAATGCCGATAGCCGCCAAATTTACCGTTCCATGGATATCGGCACCGCCAAACCTACTCCCAAGGAACAGTCCACTGTACCCCACCATCTGTCCGATATTGTAAATCCCGATGAAGAATTCAGCCTGGCCCTCTATCGTGACTTGGCCACCAAGTCTATAAACGATATTCATCATAGATCAAAAGTCCCCCTGATTGTCGGTGGTAGTGGGCAGTACATCTGGGGAATTCTTGAGGGATGGACAATCCCAGAAGTTCCTCCTAATCCTCAACTTAGACAAGAACTTGAATCAAGAGCAGAATGTGAGGGTGGCGATACCCTGTATCAAGAACTCCAAAACCTGGATCCCGAAGCGGCAGCAAAAATCGATCCCCGAAACGTACGGCGCGTTATCCGGGCACTGGAGGTATGCCGCTCAACCGGCGAACTTTTCTCCGATCTTCGGAAGAAAAATCCTCCTGACTATGATATGCAAATTCTGGGATTAACAACCGATCGAACAACGTTGTATGATCGGATTGATAGGCGCGTGGACATCATGATCGAACAGGGGTTCGTTGAAGAGGTACGAGGGCTTCTCGAACATGGCTATTCTCTCGATCTTCCCGCTATGTCGAGTTTGGGATACCGCGAGATTGGCCGATTTATCAATGGCGAAATTGACTTACCTGAAGCAAGTCAGCAAATAAAGTTTGCTACCCACAAGTTTGCACGGCACCAATATTCTTGGTTCAGGCCGGGAGATGCTCGTATTCAATGGTTTGACATTAATGAAGACGATGCCCGAATAGTAGCGCAGGTTAAAACCAACTTGCGATATTTATGACTTGTGCCAAACATTGACTTAACCGCTTGCACCTACAATTGCATGCCAATATAATCCAAGTATGAACGAACCAGACAACTCAGCACCAATACCCAACCCCGAATTGCTAATCAGGCTGGCCAAAACCCGCATGCCCTTTGGGAAATATGCCGGACGTTATCTCGTCGATCTTCCTGAGCCATATCTAACCTGGTTTTCGAGAAAGGGGTTTCCTAAGAATGAACTGGGTGAGATGCTGCAAATGATCTATGAACTCAAAATCAACGGACTTGGATATTTACTCACCCCACTTAAGGACTTGTGAGTGAATTAGCTTTGTAGAAGATGACTATCGAATATGATTTTGATACCCCCATAGATCGCAGGGGAACTTCCAGCTTCAAATGGGATAAATACAAGGATCGTGATGTCATTCCTATGTGGGTGGCAGATATGGACTTCCATTCAACTCCAGCGGTGATCGAAGCGTTGAAGCAAAGAGCCGATCACGGTGTTTTCGGATACGGCGATGCCCCGGATGAACTAAATGACACCATAGTATCTATCATAAAGAATGATTATGGTTGGGCGATAGAATCCAGTTGGATTGTATGGTTGCCAGGCCTGGTTACCGGTCTCAATGTAACCTGTCGTGCAATAGGCAATGACAACGATAATGTGCTGACCAATACACCTGCATATCCGCCATTTCTTTCCGCGCCGGGCAACTCACGCCGCAATCTTGTTTCCGCTCCGTTGGTTGTAAAAGACGACCGTTGGAACTTTGATTTCGATAGGATAGAAAAATCTATGACTCCCCTGACACGACTTTTCATCCTCTGCAATCCACACAATCCAACAGGCCGTGTCTTCACTCGTGACGAACTCGTTGAGCTTTGTAGAATATGCGAACGTCACGACATAGTCATCTGCTCGGATGAAATCCATTGTGGTCTAATTCTGGATGAAGATAAAACACATATTCCAACCACGACTCTGAGCCCTTATATTGCAGACCGTACCATTACGCTAATGGCCCCAAGCAAAACATTTAACCTGCCTGGGATGGGATGCTCCTTTGCCATCATCTCTAACGATGATCTACGACGGTCTTTTCGCAAAGCAATGGCTGGGATTGTGCCTCACGTAAATGTAATGGGATACACAGCAGCGTTGGCTGCTTACCGGGATAGCCACGACTGGCATGTGGCACTTCTCGACTACTTGCGCACAAACCGTGATATTTTAGAGAAATCAATCCAAGGAATTGATGGATTGACTATGACTCACATAGAAGCCACATATCTAGCTTGGATCGATACACGCCAGGCGGGAATTGAAAATCCTGTTCGTTTCTTTGAGGAAGCGGGAGTGGGTCTTTCAGATGGAGCCTATTTTGGTGATCCGGGTTTTGTACGACTCAATTTTGGTTGCCCAAAGACAACCCTCGAAGAAGCACTGCGACGTATTCATACTGCAATGGAACACTTGGACTAATTACTAAATATCCTGCTCACACTGACTTCAGAAGCACCGTTTCCTTATGTTAGAATTAGGAATATTATTCTTGATGATTAGGAGCTTATTACACCATGAGGACCGCAAAACGAATTGAGAAGCTGCCACCATATTTGTTTGTTGGAATAACGAAGAAGATAGCTGAGAAACGTGCTCAGGGAGTGGACGTTATCAGTTTTGCCATCGGCGATCCTGACATTCCCACACCTGACCATATTATCGATCGGCTGTGTGAAGCCGCTCGCGATCCGGTTAATCATCGTTACCCGGAGACCGATGGCCTTCCGGAGCTTCGCCAGACTATCGCTGAATGGTATAACAAACGCTTCGGGTTGAAACTGGACTCGGATAAGGAGATATTACCGCTAATCGGTTCCAAAGAGGGAATCGGGCACATGTCATTCTGTTTCATTGATCAGGATGACCTCGCCTTGGTACCTGATCCTGGCTATCCCGTCTATTCGATGAGTACTATACTTGCAGGCGGAGAACCACATTATCTCCCTCTTATGGAAGAGAACAATTTCCTACCCGATCTGGCATCAGTACCAACAAGGATTGCAGAAAAATCCAAGATATTGTGGATCAACTACCCCAATAATCCTACCGCTGCGGTAGCTGATCTTGATTTCTTTGAACAGACTGTGGCTTTCGCAAAGAGATACGATCTGTTAGTCTGTCATGATGCGCCTTATACCGAAGTGGCTTTTGATGGATACCGCCCTGTAAGCCTCTTGCAAGCAGCGGGAGCAATGGACGTAGGTGTTGAATTCCATTCTTTTTCAAAAACATACAATATGACTGGATGGCGCATCGGTATGGCTGTGGGTAATGCGACTGCTATTAATGCTCTGATGCGAATGAAATCGAACCTTGATTCCGGGATAAATCAGGCGATTCAACATATGGCAATCGCTGCCTTTAATGGCCCTCAGGATTGTATTGCCAAGAACAATGCTATCTATCAGAATCGACGTGATAAAGTAGTTGACACTTTGAACAAGATAGGGTTAAAGGCAAATCCTCCAAAAGCCAGCCTTTATGTTTGGGCCCGTATTCCCGGGGGTTACACCTCTGCTGATTACGCGACTAAGCTCATCGATGAGGCAGGTGTTGTGGTTACACCCGGTACAGGCTACGGAGACGCTGGAGAAGGCTATATTCGCCTTTCTCTTACAATTCCTGATGATCGACTTGAAGAAGGACTTGCCCGATTAGAGAAGCTACAGAATTCCTAACATCTAGGTAGGTTATGGAGGGTAAAAGCATACCCAAGAAACGCACAATTCCTACTAGACAAGAGCCGGAGAAGGCTATATTGGTTGGCATCGAGCTCAAACGATCCAAATATACATGGTCGCTTGATGACTCATTGGAGGAGCTGGCGCTTCTGGCTGAGACTGCTGGCGCAGAGGTTGTCGGAACAGTCACGCAGAAACTTGATAAAATCAGCCCATCTCATCTCATTGGTAAAGGTAAGCTTGAAGAACTGATCGAACTCAAAGATGAACTAAATAGCGATCTTATCATCTTTGATGATGAACTTTCCCCGGCACAGCAACGAAACCTCGATAGGGCGATGGGAGTCAAAGTCCTTGACCGAACTGCGCTTATCCTCGATATCTTTGCTAGTCGTGCCCATACACATGAAGGCCGACTCCAAGTGGATCTGGCCCAGCACCAATATCTGCTGCCCAGGTTAGCCGGTCTCTGGCCCCACCTGGAACGACTTGGCGGTGGAATTGGAACCAGGGGACCGGGTGAGACGCAGTTAGAATCTGATCGACGCCATATTGAATTACGCATAAAGCACCTCAAGTCACAAATTGAAGATGTCCGTAAACATCGAGCTCAATATCGGCAGCGACGGGCGACTACCGGCATTCCGGTGATTGCACTTGTCGGATACACCAATGCTGGTAAGAGTACCCTCATCAACGCTCTCAGTCAATCAGATGTGTTTGTGGAAGATAAACTTTTCGCCACGCTAGATACCACCACACGTCGATTAACTTTACATAATAACCAGGAGGTATTAATAAGTGATACCGTTGGTTTCATCCAGAAGTTGCCTCCGACTGTTGTGGCAGCATTCAAAGCCACCCTTGAGGAATTGGATGAAGCGGATATATTGCTTCATGTGATTGACATAACACATGCGAATGCTGCGGAACAGGCCCAAACTGTAGATGAACTCCTGGATGAATTAGGCTTAATTGAAAAGCCAAAGATCATCGCTATTAACAAGGTTGATCTGCTGGCAGAGGAAGATGGCATTAGTGGAGAGGAGGCGATCAAACACTATCGGCAACGAATGGGTGATGATATAGGCCCGGTGATACCCATTGCAGCAGCGCAGGGCTGGGGACTGAAAGGTCTACACAGTCTAATTGCGGATATGTTAAGTGAAAGAATGGTGAGTGTTACGGTTAATATTCCCTACAGTGCTGCCGACCTGGTAAACCTTTTCCACCGGTACGGAACGATTGAACATGAGGAATACACTGAGTCCGGCTCACTTATCTCGGGTAAAATACCGAGAAAATTTGAGCCGGAATTCCGGGAGCGAACTTCCAACACTGAATAAATGATTTTTAACAAATCGATTGTCGTTGCGAAAAGGCTCAGCCCCGCTGTCATTGCGAGGAACGATAATGACGAAGCAAACTCATCGATTAATTGTGGTAGCGCGAGGCTTTAGCCTCGCTTGGGGCGACCCTGAAGGGTCGCACTACGGATTCAACGGAGTTACGGGAATATAGCAGAGGCAGGGAGATTCTTCGCTCCGCTTCAGAATGACAAGACAAATTCCAGTAGCATTACAGGTACCAAATCGCTAGAATAATGGTGTGGACTCACTGGACTTATTCCATCCCCTCATTTCAAAATGGTTTACAGAACAAGTTGGCCAGCTAACGGATGTACAGGTGCAAGCATGGCCAAAGATATCCACCGGCGAGCACATATTAGTTACTGCACCCACCGGCAGCGGTAAAACTCTAACAGCGTTCCTATGGGCTATCAATCAACTGGTCGATGGCAAATGGGTTACCGGACACACCAGCGTCCTCTACATTTCCCCACTCAAGGCTCTGAATAACGATATTCAGCGCAACTTGATTTCCCCACTGATTTCCCTTAAAGAGCTGTTCGAACGGGAAGGAGAAACGTTCCCCGATATCCGGGTTCAAACACGGAGCGGTGACACCCCACAATCGGAGCGGATGCGAATGCAGCGGCACCCCCCTGAAATCCTTATTACCACCCCGGAGAGCCTCAACCTGATCCTTAGTTCCCCAAATGCAAGATCGATCCTGAGAAACCTCTCCACCGTTATACTTGATGAAATTCACGGGGTTATCGGCAGCAAACGGGGCACCCACCTTATCACTGCTGTGGATCGGCTGATTCCATTGTGTGGCGAATTTCAGCGCATTTCACTTTCCGCTACTATCAAACCTCTGGGGAAGGTTGCCGAATTCGTGGCTGGATATGCGATTGAGAGGAGTCCTCAGAGTCCCAAATATTTGCCACGGCAGATTTCGATTATACAGTCCGGTACATCGAAAAAATACAAAGTCAAAGTGCGTTTCCCTGAAGAAGCGCTTGACTGGCATACGCATGAATCGTTATGGGATCCGCTGGTCGATGAGTTCAAAAAGGTAGTGGGACAGAATCAGTCAACGTTGTTTTTCACCAACGGTCGACGACTCTGTGAAAAGATGACTCACAAGATCAATGATGGAGAAGATCACACAATAGCGTATTCCCATCACGGGTCACTCTCGCGTGAGCTACGCACCGAAGTAGAGCAGAAGCTTAAAGCCGGCGATCTAAAGGCCATTGTAGCTACGAACTCACTGGAAATGGGAATTGATATCGGAGCGCTCGATGAAGTGGTATTGATCCAGTCGCCATTTTCAGTCTCATCCGCCATTCAACGAGTGGGTCGAGCCGGGCATCAAGTTGGTGAGATAAGCAAGGGTACAATATTCCCAACCCACTCAAATGATTTTCTCCAGGCAGCGGTGCTGGCAGCAGGAATTGTCGGTCAGGATATCGAGGAGGTAAAACCCGTTGAATGTCCTCTGGATGTTCTGGCTCAGATAATCATCTCAATGGTGGGAGTGGAGATATGGGATATCGATGAGCTGTATTCGCAACTAAAATCCAGTTATCCCTATGGAAACCTGAGCCGGGAACAATTCGACCTGGTATTGAATATGCTTGGCGGACGCTATGCTGATAGCCGGGTTCGTGAACTTAAACCAACGATTTCGATTGACCGACTAGACAACACCGTTACAGCTCGAAAGGGTGCGTTGCTTTCGTTATACACATCTGGCGGCACTATTCCCGATAGGGGATATTTCCATCTTCGCCACAACGAAACCGGTGCGTTAATTGGTGAACTTGATGAGGAGTTCGTCTGGGAGGCATCTGTCGGACAGATATTCACGCTGGGAGCCCAGAACTGGAAGATCGAGCGAATTACACATAACGACATGTTTGTTTCACCGGGGAATCCCAAAGCGCTGGCCCCTCCATTCTGGATCGGTGAGGAGCAGAACAGGGATTTCCATTTCTCAGAAATGATAGCCGAATTTCTTGAGATGGCGAATGACCAGTTAGATTCGCCATATTATATGAGTTTTCTGAGAAAAGAGCATTTCATGGATCCAACCGCAGCACAGCAATTGATAAGCTATTTAAAAAGACAAAGGGAGGAAACCGACTGCAATCTTCCTCACAGGCATCACATATTGATAGAACTGGTCGCTTCCGGACCGGGAGGATTCCCGGGCAACCAGTTGGTACTGCACACTCTTTGGGGAGGCTCTGTAAATCGACCCTTTGCCATGGCACTGGATGCAGCTTGGGAAGAGCGATTTGGGCAGAAACTGGAAGTGTACACCAGTGACGATTGCATCGTGCTTCAACTTCCGAATGAAGTTCGCGGAGAGGAAGTCCTCTCATTAGTGACCAGCACCAATGTCGAAACCCTGTTAAGAAAGAGACTTGAAGGATCGGGATATTTTGGGGCACGGTTCCGTGAAAGTGCCGGTCGGGCATTATTGCTGACTCGAAATAGGGTGTCTGAACGAATGCCCCTGTGGATGAGTAGATTACGTTCCCAGAAGCTGATGGACGCAGTGATGAAATACGATGATTTCCCCATCCTGCTTGAAACATGGCGAACCTGTCTTCAGGATGAATTTGACATGCAAAACTTGAAGCATGTGCTAAGTGAACTGGAATCCGGAGCGATCTGCTGGACTGAAATAAGCACCAATTCCCCGAGTCCCATGGCTCAAAATTCCACGTGGCGGCAGATTACCGAGTACATGTACATGACAGACAAACCCGGAGGAGAAACGATATCGAAGCTGCGCAGTGATCTACTTCGCGATGTGGTGTTCACTCCGGGTATCCGGCCCACCATCTCACCGGAACTTATTGAGAAATTCGTATTGAAACGTCAAAGACTTGCCCCCGGATACGCACCGGAAACATCTCGGGAGCTGCTTGACTGGGTAAAGGAGCGGTTAATAATTCCTTACTCTGAGTGGGGAAACTTGCTGCAAGCCATATACCGTGACTATGAAGTGAATATAGTGGAATTACTGGGACCAGTATCAGAAAAGATCATGAGACTTAATCCACCTGGGACACATGAACCTATAATTGTTGCTCTAGAAGAGTTACCAAAGATTGTGTATGCGTTTTATGATCAAAACATCCCGTGTGAAAAATTGAGTGGTGCTGCAATTGCTCCTGACAATATTTCGGATGAATTTTATCAAGAGGAACTCATTACATCAATTCTGTGGCAATGGGTACAGTTCTACGGTCCCATTACCCCAAAATTCATCAGTTCGACTCTTGGTATCGAACAAGACCGGTTGCAGTTGGCGATCGAGGATCTGATTGATTCCGAAAGTATCATCACTGGACAGCTAACCACAGATAACCTTGACAATGAAATCTGCGATAGCGAGAATTTCGAAATACTTCTGCGGCTTTCACGAGTTGAAGCCATCCCGCCATTCGAGCCACTGGGTATCGAGTGGTTACCCTTATTCCTAGCTACTCATCAGAGTCTTACAAATCCTCCCAATGATGTTGATGGATTATTTGCCTGTATAGAACAACTGGCCTGTTATCCGGTTGAAGCTGCAAAATGGGAAACTGATATTCTTCCTGCTCGGATGCAATCGTATTCCACGTCTCAATTGGATGTGATCATGCAGGAAGGAGACCTCCGGTGGATAGGCAGTGGAAAGGAACAGGTTTCTTTCTGTTTTGAATCAGAACTCGATTTAATTCAAGAAGAGAACTCTCAGCAAACAGAAAATGGAGCGCCACACAGTTCAGTGGACAAACTGTTCTCTGACTTATCGGGTCGATATGATTTCTCTACCCTCATGAAAACATCAAGTGCAACACCAGGCGAACTGTCTGCCAAGTTGTGGGAAGCGGTATGGCACGGGCAAGTAACCAACGATACATTCGCGTCGTTACGGAAGGGAATCGAGAACCGATTCAAGGTGCCTAATATATTTCCTGAGCAGCAAAGCCTGCGTAGCCGGAGCCGCAGATCCGGTAGCCGTGCCAGTTTCACACGATGGACGGGGTCTTTGCCTTTTGCCGGCAACTGGTTCCGATTGCCGACTCCGGACATCTCCGATGATCTAATAGAACTTGAAGAACGAAACAAGGACCGTGCCAGACTGTTACTGGATCGTTACGGTATTCTCTTCAGACAATTGCTGGTTAACGAATCATCAGCGTTTCGTTGGCCGAGTGTCTTTCGATCTTTACGATTAATGGAACTCTCCGGTGAAGTGCTATCAGGGTATTTCTTCGAAGGAATTCCCGGGCCGCAATTCATCTCACATCAGGCATTTCGAAAACTGCAGAAGAAATTGCCGGAGGACGTAGTTTATTGGATCAATGCCACAGACCCTCTATCTTTGTGTGGTATTCAAATCGATTCTTTAAAAGGCATGTTGCCAAAGCGCGTTTCCAGCACGCATCTGGTCTTTCGAGGGAAGGACTTGATTATGGTATCAAAGCGTAATGGCAAGGTATTAACCTTCAACACAACACCGGATGATCCTCGTTTGACCGAGTATCTGGGTGTACTACATCATCTTCTTGCACGTCAATTCCAGCCAGTCCGTCGAATCACTATTGATACTATTAACGGAGAAAACGCTGCCAGTAGTTCGTATGTTGATGCCATGCGCACAGGTTTCGAATTGATGATCGAACACAAGAATGTTATCCTTTACAACAAAGCGTTGCACAGATAGATCGATATATGGATGAATCAGTAGAAAAGGCTATAGAACACTTCGAAAAGGCCAATTCCCACAAAGCTAATAGAGAGATTGAAAAAGCGCTATATGAGTGTGAGCGAGCCGCGCAACTTGCCCCTCATTGGCCTGATCCCCCTTATCTAAAAGCGCATTTACTGGAATTGCTTGGGCGAAATCAAGAAGCTCAAGCAGCTTTTCATCAAGCAGCCTTGCTAGACCCTTCATACCAAGATACTTGCCCCGGTTTTGATGGCAATGAAGTACAGACTGCTTCAACCGTTCCATGGACTGCGCGAGACGTGTGGTTGGGTTTTGCAACATTCATTGGTATTGCAATTGCTTTTATTGGGATCACGGTGGCGTTGTGGGCAATCTCCATTGACATCAAACTAGAGTTGTTGATTGTCATCAATGAAGTACTATTTCTGATACCAGTTTGGTGGTTTGCTTGGAGAAGGTATGGAAGCGATTTGAAAACATTGGGATTCAGAGGGATCGATTGGAATATACTTGGAATTGGGTTTGGTCTTCTGTTCGCCTCCTACATTTTTACCATCATCTATGGACTGATCGTAAGGCAAATATTCGATTCGGAAATGCAACCCGATCTGGGCCCGGTAGCAGATGAGATGTCATTTCCATGGCTGCTCATTATTACAGCGGTAGTTATCGCTCCAATTGTAGAAGAAGTGTTTTTCAGAGGATTTATCTTTGCTGGATTTAGGCAGCGCTACGGCTGGCAAAAGGCAGCTCTCATCAGTTCTGCTTTGTTCGCTTTAATTCATTTGCAGCCGTTAGCTTTCATCCCACTTTTCGCATTGGGCTATATATTTGCCTACCTCTATCATCGGAGTAATTCTGTAGTGCCGGGCATCATAATGCACTTCATAGTAAACCTATGGGGAGTTTTCGTGGAGTTTGTTATCCTTTCCGATTGATATGTGCTTGTGTTGCGGATCAAGTGACGAATCAGTCAATCACATCATCATGAGTGGTAACATCGGTGCAATTAAACGCGGGGATGAGAGTGATAAATAAGAATGAGGGAAGTCTGGAGCCTTATGGGATGACTTCTATATATCCGCTATGGATTTCATAACCAGCCATCTCTTTGAAATCGTGGTCGGTCAACATTAAGTCCCCGATGGTTAGATCGTAGGATCCACTTGGAGCAGAGTTTAAAACCAAGAGAGAAAATGTAGATAGCACCCCAGTTGAAGCAGTTACATCCGTCATACCTTTCCGAGCGATAGCATAACGAACTTTACCGGTTGTGTTATCCATGTTTTTGGTCCCGATGAGGGGGTCAGTACCCAGCAGATCGCCGGATACAACGTCGGTTAATTGAAACACCGTCGAGTCAAATTCCAAAACTACTTCACATCCACTAACGCCACGTCCGGTTAAGTCTGCTATCAGGTTTACACTGAATTCTTCGCCAGGTTTAATCTCAAAGTATTGGGGATCAATGTATATACCTGTTAAGGCAACGACCGGTGCAGTGCTTTCTTCAGATGGTGTTTGTGGTAAGGGAGGTGGAACATCTTCAGGTGTTGGTACTACTGAAGGTGTTGAAGATACTCCTTCAGAGGCTGATGTTGAGACATAAGTGTCTGTTGTTCCATCCCAACCAGTGACTCCCACGAATATAGCGCAAGCTAAAAGCACTATAGCCATTAGTGATAGAATTATCTTTGCTGCTCGTGTTTGAAGTATCATACCTGATCTACCTGGAGTCCCCAGTTACCAGCTAAAATTGCTAAATCACCCAGATCAACTTCACTATTGGAATTTAGATCAGCATCAGCTCGGAAGTCACTCGCGCCGGTTGTCGTTCCATATGCAGAGGCCAGAATGGCAAGATCAGCCAAACCTACACTCTCATCTCCATTCAGGTCGCCCGGCAGACTGTTGCCCACTACTTTAATTGATACAGTTGGCGGGTCAAATTCGAGATTTTTGAAATTCTCGTCGGTCAGGATAATTGCATTCGGTATGGCGTATCTGCCTGCTTCAGCGCCACCTTTAATCCTGAGCTTAATTACAGCAAACGTTCCTACGCTGGTTGGAACAGGTGTTTCACCTTTGCGTGCAATTGCATACTCGAAGTTTTCACCATTGCTCGTATCTGACTTTTCTTTTTTACCCTCGATAGGTTCTGATCCGAGTAGAGTACCAAACGTTGCTTCATCCAGAAGTACTTCAATAACATCGGAATCAAGCGAAAGGAGATCAATCTCGCCTCCACTTATTCCATGACCATTGGGATCGACAGTAACAGTCAGCGTAAACTCATCTCCCGGCTCTAGTTCTAGAGAGGAAAGGCCAACTGTCACTCCGGGAGGACTGGTAGTAATAGCATTTAAAGGTGACTGTCTGTTCCCACCTCTCACCCAGACTGACGTCTCTTTAGTTGCCTGTCCTGCAACTTTAAAAGAAATTATCTTTCCAGTGTAATCACCTGGAATGTTTAGCGCATATGTGCCAGAACCACTATTTGTATTCTGCACTTTCAATCCGTCCACCCACGCCGAGACATCAGTACCACCAGGTACAGCATCACCATTAAGTGTCACAGTTCCATAGAAACCACAGACGAGAGGACCCAAACTCACTACAAGATTCGTTTCAAGAGCTTCGCCTCTCTGCCATTCAACTATCTGGGTAGCGAAATGGGCGTCTACCTTAAATGCCACTGCTTTTCCAGTATAGTTGCCCGGAACTACCAGGCTATACATAGAATCGACAGTGGTGGTAGTCTGTACCTTAGCTGAATCTATCCACGCAGAAATTTCTGTACCATCTGGCACATATTGTCCATCAACATTTACCTGACCATAGAATTCGCACTGGAAAGGCCACGAGTTAATACTCAGGTTAACGACGACAGTCTCTCCTCTGGTCCAGGTGCCTGTCTGTTCGGCCTCAAACTTACCTACCTTAAATGTTACTGTTTCCCCCGTATAATCACTGTGAATAAATAGAGAATATTCTGAGTTTTCAGTCTCAGTCTCAGCCACCTTTTCTCCATCGATCCACGCTGAGATTATCGTTCCATCTGGCAAGCTGTTACCTCCAGCAATGACAGTTCCCTGAAAACCACCGGTCATAGGTTGTGCTGAAACAGAACTTGGTAACAGCAACATTGCAAGTAAGGATGCAATAATGGCGCATTTGTATTTGAACATGCTTTTACTCACACTGGGCAATTAGAATATCCCAAACTGATAGTAGCATGCGAAATGTGTGAGGAAAACGTGGGCAACACCAATTTTATGGTGGGGGTGAACGATCAACTTGAATAAACTATAGGATTGATCACTTCAGAATTCTGGGGAGAATTTCTCGAATATAGTCGTCTGAAGAGAGATCAAGTTTTGGAATTGCTTTAGTCGAAACCTTGGATAGTTCCATGAAGAATTCGTCTTCTATCGACTGCTTAGCTTCCTCGTCTCTGCCTTCGACCCGGCAGATGATCATCGGTTGAGTGTTGGATTTTCGCACCAGAGCCTGGCCCAACCATTGGCCATCCTTGTCAAACCACTTGATGAGACCACCATCGGTCGTATCGATAGTATATCCCATATCCTGGAAGCGCTTAACTGTCACATCTACAACTTCTTGCTTCTCATCCAAAACATTAACCTTCAGGCGAATGTTCAATTCCGGGGTGGCCGGGTATCTTGGCACCGCTTCATCAATATCGATGAAACTCTTACTTTCTTTTAGTCCATTAGCAACAACAGTGAGCAACTTAGAGGCTGCAAGTGAAGCATCATCGAAAATCCAGTTCTCTTCGTGCCCCGACATCTGATGTCCGGAAAGCTCGGCGGCCAGAGCGATCGGTTCTTTGTTATCACTCAAGTCAATTTTCTTACCGAAGAGTTCAATTTCATTCGATCCTTCCTGTAACGCTTGTACCAACGCCTTTGTACCATCTTTAATAAAGGCAAATCCGGTGGGACTGGTTATGTACTCCCCGCCATTGGAAGTGATACACTCTTCGGCAATACGGGAGAACTTCACTTCACCCATGAATCGGGGCTTTCCAGGCTTACCCATCTTTTTGTGCTCATCGATTATACATTTGGCCTGTATGGCCAGCGTTCTATCACCCTCTACTACCATTCCGTCTTTTCGAACATAAATAACCCGATCTGCATCTTCATCATTACCAATACCAACCACTTCTTTTGAGCTGTCCGCAGCTTCTCTGATTACAGCTTCTTCCAGCTGTTTTCGATATTTGGCCTTGATCGGATCCGGGATGTGAGCAGGGAAAGATCCATCCGGAGTTTCATTAATAGCTACAACTTCAGCTCCGAGATCAGTATAAATATTCTTAGTTCTCCAGCCCGAGCCATTGCCAAAATCGATGACCACCTTCAAACCTTCCAAAGGATGCTGGATTGCAGTTTCCGGTTGTTCCAGAGCTGAAGGCAATTCTAAGACCTTTAGTATTTCATCCCACTTGTCCTTGTTCAACTGTACGGGAAATTCAATGTTGGAAGTGATGTCAAGAAGTTCCTTCAGTTCCCGATTTTCCCATTTCTGCCGCAATTGTATCCAAATCTCTCTTCCCAGACGGCAATTGGCCTTCACCAGTTCGTTGTGATATCGAACCACTTCGCCCTCTTCAAGCGTGATACATTTACCATCACCTTCAAGGAAATCATCTTCTAAAACAGACCTCTTGATTTCGAGCATCTGTTCAGCGTTGATACTGGTGATGAAACCATCCCCTGTACAAATCACTTGTTTGAGACCATTGTACTCTGCTTCATTATGGCTGGCAGTCATATTTATTCCGCCATCGGCTTTCAAATAGGGAATAGAGAAATAGAGTTCAGGTGTCGAGGTAATGCCAACGTCATACACATTAACCCCAGTGGAGAGAATTCCTTTGATAACCCATTCACGGACTCGTTTCGTTGAAAGCCTGATACCTCCACCAATAGCAACCCATAGCTTCCCCAAGTCAGCATTGTTGATCCTTCGTAGAAAAGTCCCATATCCTTTTCCCAGGTAATAACAAACCCTATTCGAAAGGTATTCATCGGCAACAGCCCGTACGTCATATGTCTGGAAGATCACCGGGTCAACTTGCTGTGGCTGGAGAACAAATGACTTGAGAAGTACTGAATCTTCAGTCGCTGTGATCTTGTACTCTCCCATCATAGCTGGAACCAACACTGACTTACCATGGGAAATGCTGTCCTTTAAACCTCGTCGAGATAGCTCCATCTTCCCTTCAAGACAGGTGAGTACTTGGAAAGCACCATTCGTATTCGAGGAAATCTTACCTTTGTTTGCCAATGTTATACGATCGAGGGAGAAATAGAAGCTATCTATGAGACGTTCTTCTTTGGCGTTAATACGTTTTGGAATTAGCTGGTAATCTGCTTTGGTGGTCTTACGGAAGTCGAGTGATTCCATCGCCTGCGGAATGTGAAGTTGTCTGGGCGGAACTCGGTTCCAATCCCATACCCTGTAGGTTATTCCGGAAGATTGCTGGATTTCGGCCAGGAATACTCCTTTTCCTACAGCATGAACAGCTCCTGCGGGATTGAACAGAACATCTCCAACCTGCGCCGGGATAGCATTCAAATATTTCTCTGCGATATTTACGTCTGGAGAGGACAAGTCTTTCTCAAACTCACCCTTATCAACATCATCCTTGAATCCAAGATAAAGAACAGATCCGGGATCGTTGTCCAGTATCAACCAAGCTTCGGTTTTACCGGAGTCAGCCTCACCTAGGTCCGATGCCTTTTCGTCGGATGGATGAACCTGAACAGAGAGGTCTTCCCGAGCATCGAGGAATTTTACCAGTATTGGTAGCAATCCCTTGAAATCGCGCACGGTGTTTGCTCCAAGGATATCTTCGCCGACAAGATTAACTATGTCGTTAAGTGGAATCTTCGATCCGTTGGCAAACGTAACGATAGAGGGGTGTTGATGATGAGTAGAACATTCCCATGATTCACCGATAGTCTTTCCGGTCGCAGTTAATCCTTTGAGCTTTTCTATATGGTCCCCTCCCCATACCGTTTGTACCAGATTGTCAATGGCAGGTTTGATGAATTTGCGTTCTATACCTTTGAAAATTTTGGGTAGTTTACTCCGGTTTTCGTAATAAACCATCCACTTGCTTTTCTCTGAAGAAAAAACAGATTCTGGTTTGCTCCCCACAATTCGACCCAATGCTTCGAAGGAATACGGATTGCCGAGAATTGTGATTTCCCAATCATCTTTGCCATCACGCTTGAGACTTGTTCTCATCCGTGTACGGCCGTTTGAGGGTAGGAAAATATCAGCTACTACTTCACCAGGGCTCAGCTTTAAAGTGTTTAGATCAATGCAGCTATATATGAGGCTTTCCTTTGCGCTTACTTTGGAGAGAGAGCTCCCAACAATCACTGAGCCAACCACATCAAGTTTATCGGCATTTGCCTCAATTAACACGCTGTTTTTCACTTTCCCCTTGACATCGGCATTCACCAATATGGAATTTTCAACTTTGAGACCATCTTCACTTGAACTTTGTATCCAATGTTTATCAAGGTTATAAAATTTCCTAAGGCATTCTCCTTCCGGTGATTCATCCAATAGCTTCAGGAAATTCTGATGATACAGACGAACCTGCCCATAATCCCACCACAGGGTCTGGGTTCCGATGTCCTTATCACCGAATAGCTTTAAACTCTGTTTATCCTTATCCAAGAATCGTTGTTTGAATTCCTCAATACGGTCCCAGTGAACCGAATCACCCCCTCTGGTAACGAAATCATCCAAATCTGATGTTAGTGGCATCCAGAGATGAGGATCGGTATCCATCTTACCCTGCTTCTTCCCCAAATCCGAGTTGAATTCTTCAAGAATCGCTACGAGAAATTCACGTGAAACCGAGAAGCTTCCCAGGCTTTTACCAAGGGCTGCCGCTTCAGCTGCATTTTGCTGCACGATACCTTGCTTGATCAGGCTTTGTAATTCATTCCAACTTTGCTTTTCTCTTTGAAGTGCTTCGCCACTTGCTGTTGGGATCACAAGTCCATAGCTTTGCCAATCCGTTCTCCATGTTTCCTCATCTGAAGGTATTTCAGATCGAATATCAAGTATTTCAGCATGATGCTTCCTGGAGCAGTCAACTAGCTTTGAGGGTATAAAGACCTGATCTCCCCAAAAGACGGACAGTCTTCCCGGACGAGTGACGGCAAAAATCCCTGTTTGGAATATGACAGCTTCTAGAACCGTCATAGGTGTTTTTTGTTGGTTGACATAAATCAACCGTGGGAGTTTGATAGCCGACTTGTTATTAGCTTCTGCAGCAGGGATCGGAGCCATCCTTGTACCTTTGCCGGCAGTATGGTAAATTGCTATGCTACGCCCATCTTTGAGCATTTGCATCAAATTAATGTTAGACTTTGCTTTTTGCCACGCATACAGCGTACCCAACAGTTGGCCTGCTCCACCAGGCCAGTCCTCTTCTACGGAGATAACTTGAGTGCTACGGCTTATCACAGAACCGCGAGTGGCTTCTAGACGTCTTTGCCAGAACCTGGCCTGATCTCCGCTTGAAGAGACAATGATTACGATATCAAAACCACGATTGCTTTCAACCGCAGCATACATGTCTTTAATATTCTGTTGATGCATAGCTAAACCTCGGATTTTGCGCTAT
>CAZWIP010000009.1:0-31714 GCA_964634125.1 uncultured Dehalococcoidia bacterium | reverse complement strand
TTGTAATATATTTTCGATGTTTTGTCTAGTATTTAATTGCCGGGTTAATAGCTTACACTTTGGGATGGATGACCTGGTCTTTGCTAACATGGATTTTGGGTACTATGATATTTAAAACTCAACAAACATCCGCTACCTATGGTGAACTCTTACGAACAATCGGTTTTGCTCACGCACCATTAATCCTGGGATTCTTTATTTTCGTACCGGGAGGTATTGGAGTTCTGATTTACTATAGTGCGGGCATCTGGGCATTGATTGCGGGTGTAATTGCCGTCAGACAGGCCCTGGATTTCTCCACTTGGCGGGCGATCGGAACATGCTTGTTAGGCTGGATATCATACCAGATTATATTGGGTCTGGTCGGGCTTGTAGTACTGTAGAAGCTGCACTCTATTTAAAGCAAGAAGTAAAGAATTCTCCCACTTTCTCTCCAACCTGTCTATCAAAACCCCACCAGAAATGATCGGCGCCATCAATCAGTTCAAATGTTTTTGGATCAGGCAATTTGTTAATGGTCTCCTCAGCTTGCCGTGGGGAAATGAAATCATCGTTGGTGCCATGGATGAAGAACTTGGGCCTGTGGAAATTCCTGAGTAAATCAGGGGCCACGAAAAATGAGGAGACTCCGGCATATGCTTGAATCCGTTCATCGACATCGGCTACCGGTATGCTTACCATAGTGCCAAATGAGTATCCACAAAGTGCAAGTTTGGATGAGTCAATTTCCTCTCGACCTTCCAGAAAAGAGAGCGCCGCTTTCACATCGTTTTGTTCTCCAACTCCATCCGCATAACTCCCTTCACTTCGTCCAACACCGCGGAAATTGAAGCGTAGGCTGGCAATCGAATGTTCACCGAGTGCCGCACAGACTTCATGCACAATGTTGTTATTCATATTCCCACCGTATAGCGGATGTGGATGGCAGACGACCACTGCCGGGAACGGGTGACTTTCCTCAGGTAGACATAATACACCTTCCAGTGAAATGTCTCCGCAGGGAAACATCAGTTTCTCTTTTTTCATCGTACGATTCCTCAATATTTGATATGACATGTCATTCTGAGGGAACAACGTGACCGAAGAATCTCATTATGAGTCGGGGAGATTCTTCACTGCGTTCAGAATGACAGCCTATCCATTATCTTCCGGGGCACTCTTTTTTGCCTTCCACCAGTAATTCAACCGCTTTTCGATTTCCTTTTCGAATCCCAATTTCCCGGGCCGATAATATTTTCGCCCTTTTAGGTTATCAGGTAGATACTGTTGTTCCACAAAATGATCGGGGAAATCGTGAGCGTATTTGTAACCGTCACCATATCTCATCTCCCGCATCAAACCGGTTTCCGGATTGCGCAAATGAAGCGGCACTGGTTGATTTCCGGTCTTGCCAATATCTTGTTGCACTTGCCCGTATGCTTTGTACAATGAGTTGCTTTTGGGTGCTGTGGCCAAATAGACTACTGCCTGGGCCAGGGCAAGGCTTCCTTCTGGTAAACCAATGAAATGTATCGCTTGTTGTGCTGCATTAGCCTGAACCAGTGCTTGAGGATCAGCCAGACCGATGTCTTCTGATGCAAAACGAACCAATCGCCTCGCTATGTACATGGGGTCCTCTCCGGCTTCCAGCATTCGCCCAAGCCAGTAAAGTGCAGCATCAGGATCAGAACCACGCATCGACTTGTGCAGCGCCGAGATTATGTTGAAATGCTCTTCCCCCGATTTGTCATACATCAGAGCCCGATGTTGAAACGCATCCTCTATGTCAGCAAGTGCGATATGGCATTTACCTTCACCATTTGGCTCAGTAGCTAAAACAGCCATCTCCAAAGCTCCCAGTGAAACTCGCGCATCGCCATTCGACATGGAAATCAAATGGCGCAAAGCTTCATCTTCAAGCTCGACGTTTTGTTCTCCCAAACCTCGCTCCGAATCTTCAATCGCTTGCTGGACAATCGTTCGAAGTTGATCCTCGGTGAGCATATTTAAGGCAAAGACGCGGCAACGGGAAAGCAAAGCAGAGATAACTTCAAATGATGGGTTTTCTGTCGTAGCCCCAATTAGCGTGACCGTGCCATTTTCCACAGGGGGAAGAATCGCATCCTGTTGGGCTTTGTTGAAACGATGAATTTCATCAATAAACAAAATAGTCCGCTGACCCTGCATCCCGCGACGTTCTTTGGCCTCATTCACTACCTTCCGAAGGTCAGCCACTCCGGCATTGACGGCACTCACTGGACTGAAGTAAGACTGAGTAACAGCCGCAATGACCAGAGCCAGGGTGGTCTTTCCACTCCCGGGAGGGCCCCAGAGGATAATAGAGGGTAACTGATCTTGCTCAATGGCCCGTCGCAACACCCTATCTTCCCCGACAATATGTTCCTGCCCAACAAACTCGGCAAAATTGCGAGGGCGCATACGAGCAGGGAGGGGAGCTTCCTTTTGAAGTTGTTGCTCTCGATTAAGGTCAAAAAGGTCCATGCCGTTATCAGATTGCGACTTTACTTTCAGAGCTTCTGTTCGATCTTGGCCCATGAATCTCGTAGTGTGATGGTTCGATTAAACACAAGTTTTTCTTTGGTGGAATCTACTGAATCAACACAGAAGTAGCCCAGTCGCTCAAATTGATATCGTCTCAACGGTGCTGCTCCAGCCAAACTCGGTTCGACATAGCCAGTCAAGGTCTCGAGAGAATCTGGGTTCAGATATGACTTGAAGTCCTTGCCATTTTCGTCACCGGCTGGATTTGCTACTGCCAGAAGTCGATCGTACAAACGTACTTCCGCTTCAATTGCATGATCTGCCGAAACCCAGTGGATTGTCCCTTTCACTTTTCGACCATCCGGGGAGTTGCCCCCTCGGGATGCCGGATCATAGGTACAGTGCAGCTCAACTATCTCTCCGTTCTCATCTTTGACTACATCCGTACAGGTGATGAAGTACGCATAGCGCAGTCGCACTTCCCTACCGGGAGCCAGGCGGAAGAACTTTTTCGGTGGGTTTTCGCGGAAGTCATCCTGTTCAATATATATCACTCGTGAGAAAGGCACTTTTCGAATTCCAGCATCGGGGTCTTCCGGGTTATTGATAGCATCAAGTTCTTCTTTTTCGTTTTCAGGATAATTATCAATGACTACACGAAGCGGGCGTAATACTCCCATGACACGCGGGGCTCGCTTATTCAAATCCTCACGTATGCAGTGCTCAAGCAATGCAATATCGATGGTGCTATCAGTTTTGGCAACTCCAATACGCTCGCAGAAGTTACGAATGGACTCCGGTGTGTAGCCACGCCGTCTGAGGCCGGATATGGTCGGCATCCGTGGATCATCCCATCCGTTGACATGCCCTTCTTCGACCAGTTGCAACAGTTTGCGTTTGCTCATCACCGTATAGGTGAGGTTAAGACGAGCAAATTCAATCTGCTGCGGATGATAGACTCCTAATTCGTCGAGAAACCAATCATAGAGGGGACGGTGATCCTCGAACTCCAGAGTGCAGACCGAATGAGTAATCCTTTCAATTGAATCTTCGAGACCGTGGGCCCAATCGTACATAGGGTAGATGCCCCATTTGTCCCCTGTGCGATGATGTTCCGCATGCAAGATGCGATACATGGCTGGATCGCGCAGATTAAGGTTAGGGGAGGACATATCGATCTTGGCTCGAAGCACCCGTGAACCGTTTTCGAATTCCCCGGCTCGCATCCGCTCCAGTAAGTCAAGGTTCTCTTCAATCGACCGATTGCGATAAGGACTCTCTCTTCCGGGGGATGTCAAAGTCCCCCGATATTCCTTGATCTCATCTGCGCCTAAATCATCGATATAAGCCTTGCCAGCTTTGACCAGTTGTACAGCATACTCATACATTTGATCAAAGTAGTCCGAGGCGTAGAACAATCGATCTTCCCAATCGAAACCTAGCCAGCGAACGTCTTCGATAATCGATTGAACGTATTCTTCCTCTTCTTTGGAAGGATTAGTGTCATCGAACCGAAGATTGCAGAGTCCGTTGTATTGTGCGGCGATGCCAAAGTTCAAGCATATTGATTTTGCATGTCCAATGTGAAGATACCCGTTTGGCTCCGGTGGAAAACGCGTGTGAACACGACCATCGTTTTTGTTGTTCGTGAGGTCCTCGTTTATGATATTCCGAATAAAATCGGATGGGATGTTAGAATCAGGAATGGTCATGTCTTTCACCATCACCTGGCCTCACCCTCAAGGGAGAGGGTCTTATTACAATTCGTTCTTATACGGGGTAAGGAATGGGATTTCTCCCGCCCTTGAGGGAGGGAGTTAGAGGGAGGGTGAATTCTCATTGAGAGCCCCCCATATTTTTTCACGTACTCCATCAGTGTTTGTAAGGACGTCATTATTCCAAAATCTCAATATTTGGTAGCCTTGGTCTTTTAGCCATTCTGTTCTTTTCATGTCGTGTGATGAATTTTGTTGCTCGTTATGCTGGCCGCCATCAACTTCAACGATTAGCTTGTTCTCAATACAGGCGAAATCGGCGATATACGGACCAACCGGATGTTGTCTTCGAAATTTGGTGTCGTTAAATTGCTTGCTTCGAAGGTATTTCCACAATGTCTTTTCTGCTTCCGTCTGATTCCGACGCAGCTGGCGGGCGAAAGCTGTTTGTTTAGGAGATTGTCGTTTCATGTGCTTTTCACCCTCACCTGACCTCTCCCTCAAGGGAGAGGAATGCTATCATCGAGAAGGCAACGTGACTGTCGCCGTAGCCGGTGCAGTTTTCTCTCCCTTTTCATTTTCAGTCCAGACTTCGCAATCGATGAAGTTTTCCCCATTCTCAACATACTTCTTTACAACAGTCCCTTTGCAAGCGATGGGATGCTCTGGAAGGTCCATTCCACGATGCTGGATTGAGATTTTCTTCAACATACCTTGATCCCCGATCCAATCGGTCAGGAGCTGGATGAGAAAAGCGTTTTTTAATCTTCCATGCACGATGGTGCCAGGCAGGCCATCAGCTAGTGCTTTGTCTTTATCATAGTGTATCGGATTGAAATCCTCAGATGCTCCGGCAAACTTTACTAATTGCATAGGTGTGGGATGCTTTATCAAGGGAGTAATTTCAGTTCCCTCTTCTATATCTTCAAAATACAACTGGTTGCTCATTAGTATTTTCCTCCGATTATCTCGTTTATCAACACTTAATCTCCCACTCTTGGGGGAGGGAGAAACGGGGGACACCCCCAGACCCCCGGCAGAATTTCTGCACTAATACAAAATCGAGGTGGATAGGTTACGGGCTACCAACTCACCTTTCTGGTTGGTCCATTCAGTTTGCCGAATAACAAATAGCATATGCCCCAGTTTGCCTTTTTTCTCTTTATATTCGACGATCTTACGGACGCCAGTTAACGTATCGCCAAGGCGTGCTTCCTGGAAGAACTCCCATTCTCCACCACCGTCAAGGAGTTTGGGAGGTGTCTCGAATGGATACTGCACCAATCCACCTTCGGCAAAGATCGCTGTGAACATATTGGGGGGAACAATCTCTTTCCATCGCGGATTATCGTCTTCAATTGCTTCTGCATATCGCCTCAGCAATACCTTTTCAATATCAAATTCAACACGGTTAAGCTCTTTATTGAGCCATCCGTTCATCTCTTCAGTGACCACCGATTCTGTCATGCCAAATCCTCCAGTATCAAATCGCTTTATGACGGTTTCCCATTAGTTTGGGCTCCACCTAAAATTACAATTTGCGTTTCCCTTTGTCAAGAAATCGGCAAATGCTTAGGGTATTGCTTTGTACGTAATAAATATATATAATGCAGAGAAAATGTTAGCAGATATAAAATAGGCACAGGAGGATTGTCTGGAATGGTTAGAATAGTAAGTTCACTACTATTAGCACTACTGCTTATCGCCACATTAGGTGCAGCGAACATATTAGCGGCAAACGGAGCGAGGGGCATATCCTTCTATACGGATTTTACCAGTATAGGTATATCTCAAGGTGAAGATATAACTTTGTATGTAAACATCTCCAATACGGGAGAAATAGCCGAGGATATCGATCTTGACATCACGACTCCAGAAGGGTGGAAAGCTGCAATAACTTCTAACTCGGCAGGAAGTGCACAGGTGAATAGTGTTCATCTTGAGCCAGAGAGTGACGCGAAACGTTTGACCTTCAAATGCACGCCGGCTTCTGATGTTGCTGAGGGTGAGTACACGATTACTCTATCTGCGATCAGTACGGATAATCAAATACAACGTTCAATTGAACTAAAAATAGACATCATCAGAGGGGATGCAGTCCCTGTGGGGCCTGCGAGCGTGGAACTCTCGGTAAACTATCCGAGCCTTGAAGGCGAACCTGGAGATACGCTGGAATACAAGGTGCAAGTGACAAATAATTCAAGCGAGGATTTGACGTACGATTTTGTCGCTGAAGTACCGCAATATTTTGAAGCTTCTTTTTCTCCATCAACGGATAGAACGAAAAATATCTCTGCTTTACGAATAGGTGCAAATGCCGGTGAAGGTATCATTGTGAGAGTCAATCCCGGATTGGTCGTCGAAGAAGGGAAGTATCAAATAGGATTCAGTGCCAATTCGGGAGACATCACCGATACGATTGTTTTTGAATCTGTCGTGACTGGCTCTCATAAAATGAGAATGGGTACCACACGAGAAGTGCTCAGTGCTAAAGTAACTGCCGGCAAGGAAGTGCAAATACCGCTGGTTTTACTTAACGATGGAACAGCGCCATTGCAGGATATATCCTTCTCAGCGCCAGTGTTGCCTGAGGGTTGGGAAGTGGAGTTCAAACCAGAAAGTATTGCGTATCTCCAGACGGGTGGTGATCTGGCCACAATCGATATGATTGTCAAACCCAAGAGTAAAGCGATAGCTGGCGACTATCGAGTGATTGTAAGGGCTCGCGAAGCACAAAGTCCTAATGCAGATTTGGAGTTTCGTATTACGGTTGAATCATCTAGTAGCAACCTAATTATTGCTATTGTTATTATTGTTGTGATATTGGCTGTTCTACTCGGTATCTTTCTAGTGTTGAGGAGGCGATAAGCAGTGATCCAGCCAGTTGTTGAAACAACTGAACTGACAAAAGAATATGGAGACACGACGGCCGTCGAGAGACTGAATATACAGATTGGTGAGGGTGAAATATTCGGCTTTTTAGGTCCCAACGGTGCTGGCAAGACGACCACAATCCTGATGCTTCTAGGGTTAACTGAACCAACATTTGGTGAAGCTCGTATTAGTGGTTACAATACCACGTTGGAACCGTTGCAGGTCAAAAGGATCACAGGGTATCTTCCAGAGAATGTGGGATTTTACAATGATCTAACTGCGCGTGAAAACCTCCGATATATCACCAGGCTTAACGGCATCTCGCGAAAAGAAGCTGAAGTCAAGATCGATGAGGCATTAGAAGCGGTAGGTCTAACTAGTGTGGCGGAAAAAGAAGTGGGTAAATTCTCCAAAGGTATGAAGCAGAGGTTAGGTATTGCTGATGTATTGGTAAAGGATCCAAAACTTGTAATATTAGATGAACCCACAACAGGAATAGACCCGGCAGGTGTCACTCAAATACTCGATTTGATTACAAATTTAGCAAGAAATCGAGGTATAACTGTTATGTTGTCTTCCCATTTGCTCCATCAAGTACAGAAGATATGTGACCGGGTAGGAATTATCTCAAAGGGGAAACTGGTCGCTGAGGGGTCCATCGAAAAGCTGAGTGCAGACCTTGGTGGGAATGGGCAACGGACGATTGATGTGCAGGTGACAGAGTTAACGAATAAACTGTTGGGGTCACTTCAATCGATTTTAGGAGTCACTCGGATTGAAACAACCGGTAACTCACTGACAATTGTGAGTGATAGAGATGTAAGAGCTGATGTATCAAAGACTGTTATAGATAATGGAAGTCTGCTCCTACAAATAAAATCGCGGGATTATGCATTGGAAGAAATATACATGAAGTTTTTCAACGAGGGTTAGAGAAGATGAGAGCGGTCTATTGGAAAGAAATGAGGGATAATTTCCGTAGTTGGAGATTCCTTATCCTCGTAATAATAGTAGTCATTGCTTCTGGTGCGACCGTATATTTTGCTGCTGAAACAGTACGCGATGATGTGGCTCAGAATCCCACAGAATCCGTTTTTATTCGAATTTTCACTACGAGCGGAGATAGCTGGCCATCATTCCTGTGGTTTATTAGTCTGTTTGGCCCATTCCTGGGAATCCTTTTTGGCTTTGATGCAGTGAATAGTGAGCGTACCAAAGGGACTTTGAGCAGAATCCTCTCTCAACCATTATTTAGAGATTCTGTGATTAATGGCAAATTTCTGGCTGGACTATCGACTATCGCCATTCTTTTAGCAGCGATTATTTTAGTGGTTTCTGCGTTAGGTTTGTATGCGATTGGTATTTCCCCGGATGGAGGCGAAATTGCGAGGATTCTAACTTTCTATGTGCTAAGTGTATTATATGTGGGATTTTGGCTTGGCCTAGGCATGCTTTGTTCTGTACTGTTGAAAAGTACAGTAGCCTCAGCGCTCGTGCCTTTTGTTATTTGGTTGTTTTTTGCCTTATTTATGTGGATGATAGCCGGAGTTATTGCCGATGTACAGGAACCCATTGACTCATATTCACAGCCTGAAGAAATAGCGAAACACGAACGAATCGAAACCAATGTTGGGCTCATATCTCCAGTACAGCTCTATAATGAAGCATCAGATATAATCCTCGATCCAGATCGAAGGACTTTGCATGGCGTATTGCAGACGGCAATCTTGAATAAGACTAGCCTACCAGATGCATTGAATCCGGTTTCATTCAGGCAGAGTCTAACGCTCATTTGGCCTCATGTAGTGGTCATCATAGGATTAACAGCAATCTGTTTTGCAGCCTCATATATCAGGTTCATGAGAGAGGAAATAAGAAGCACATGATAAGCTGTGGTTGATTCATAATATCTCTGTGAACTGCAAAAGGAATAACTCCCCTTCAATGTGACTTGGAGGGGAGTTTCTATTAAATTGACTACCATTGACAATTGTTTTCAGGTAGAATCTTAGGAAAGGTGACGCTATGGAATGCAAAACCGATGCTAATAAAAAGAACTGTAATTGTACCTATGAACCGTGCAGCAGAAAGGGCAACTGTTGCGAATGCCTCTCATACCATTGGAGCAGCAGGGAGCTTCCGGCGTGTTTATTCCCTGATGATGTGGAGAAAACTTACGATCGGTCGCTTCGTAGATTTATTCAGGTCTACAGCAACAGAACCTAAATTTCTGGAAGGAAAGAACAAGGTGAAATTGATCGCGGGGCTGGGGAATCCCGGACGTGCTTATGCTGATTCGCGCCACAATGTGGGTTTCCGATGTATTAATAAATTTGCCCGTAATAATGGCATTGAGTTTAGCAATCGTCGGTCTAAAGCCCGGATAGGATTCGGTGAAGTGAGTGGTGAAGGGGTTATCCTGGCAAAACCTCAGGCATACATGAACCTCAGTGGTGAATCGGTTGCGCCGCTGGCACGATACTACAAAGTTGAACTCCCAGATATTCTGATTGTTTATGATGATGTCGACTTACCTTTGGGTAGAATACGCATCCGGGAAAAGGGAGGCCCTGCCGGGCACAACGGTATGAAGTCTATCATTCGGCATTTGGGGAGTAATGAGTTTCCTAGAATCAGGGTAGGCATTGGGCCATTGGAAAATGGTTCAGTAGATTTCTATGAGGAAACACGCACTCCCGATTTCGTACTGGGGCGTTTTACACCGGAAGAAAAAACTGTTGTCGAAGAGGTAATACCCAGAGTTGCAGAAGCGATTTATTGTATTCTGACCGAAGGTATCTCCGATGCCATGAACAAATACAACCGTGGATAATCGAATCATGCAGAAACACGGAATCGATATCATAGAAATTTCCCGTATTGATAAGGCAGTCGATTCTTGGGGCGAGCGTTTCCTCAATAGGATATATACTCCGGGTGAGCTTACTTACTGCAAGAATCGTGTGCCTGAACTGGCTGCACGTTTCGCAGGGAAAGAGGCGGTGATGAAAGCATTGGGAACGGGCCACGTTGGGATTTCACCTCGTGACATCGAAATACTATCCAGCGAGGGTGGAGCGCCAGTCGTACATTTGACTGGTGGCGCTAGAGTGCGGGCAGAGGAGATAGGGTTAGACAACCTTGTCATTTCGTTATCGCATTCCAGAGACTATGCTATTGCTTCAGTGATTGGGGGGAAAGGGTGAAAATAGTCACTGTTGAACAAATGATCGATCTTGAACGCAAGAGCGCGGATGTGGGTGCACCGCCGGAAGTGCTGATGGAGAATGCCGGATTAGCGGTGGCAGAAAGTGCTCGTGAACTCCTGAGTGGAATTGATGGTAAATCGATTATGATACTGGTCGGTCCGGGGAATAATGGGGGGGATGGGCTCGTTGCCGCTCGCCATTTGCATGATTGGGGAGCAAAGGTTCACTTGTTTTTGGTCAAACGCAAAACTGAAAATGATAAGAACTTTGCCCTCGACATGGAACGAAACATCCCATGGACCGATGCCTTTGCCGATGATAATCTATCGAAATATCGGGATATCCTCTCTTCGGCAGATATGGTCATTGATGCCCTGTTTGGCACCGGTAATGTCCGTCCATTTGAAGGCACCGTCAAAGAAATGCTGGAACAGGTGATGGCTGTGAAGAAATCAAATCCGGAACTAAAGATTCTGGCGATTGACCTTCCATCAGGATTTGATGCCGATACTGGTGCCATTGATTCAGCATCACTGTGTGCGGATTTAACGGTAACACTGGGCTACCCCAAGATAGGACTTTTTCGATTTCTTGGGGCTGTAAATATAGGGCGGCTGGAAATTGCTGATATTGGTATTGCAGATCATCTTGCCGAAGGTATCCCTACTGAGCTTATTACGGCTGAGACGGTCCGAGGCATTCTACCGCAACGGCCACTCGATGCCAATAAAGGGACATTTGGAAAGTTGATGGTTGTAGCTGGATCGATGAACTATATTGGTGCTGCGTATCTTGCTTGTGAGGCAGCGATGCGTGTCGGGACGGGATTAGTAACGCTCGCAATCCCCAAGAGCTTGCAGTCGATTTTAGCAAGTAAACTAACTGAAGTGACATATTTGCCCTTACCGGAGAAGGAACCGGGTATCACCAGCGCCGACGCTGTTTCGACAGTAATGGGGCAGTTGGCCAGCTATGATGGAATACTCTTAGGTTGCGGTTTGGGACAGAATTCGGAGACTGCTGCTTTTGTAAAAGGTCTGCTTGATGATTGCCCTTCTGATATGCCAATAGTAATTGATGCCGATGGCTTAAATATCTTATCCGAAAACGAACGATGGTGGGAAAGTGTAGGAAATCGATCAGTGCTTACCCCGCATCCAGGGGAAATGGCTCGCCTCACTCGTAAATCTACAGCTGAAGTGCAGGAAGATCGATTGAAGTCGGCCATAAGTGCAGCTTCGGAGTGGAATCGTACTGTGGTTCTAAAAGGGGCGTTTACAGTAATTGTTTCACCTGATGGGCGGGCCATGATTTGTGGTGTGGCTAATCCTGGATTAGCATCAGCTGGAACGGGAGATGTTTTAGCTGGAGCCATTGCCGGAATGATAGTTCAAGGGCTTTCTCCCTTTGATGCTGCTACGTGTGGCGTTTATCTTCATGCCATGGCTGGTGAGATAGTCAAAGCCGAGATTGGCGATACCGGGATGGTCGCGAGTGATCTGTTGCTTGGACTACCTCTGGTGATCAAGGAGCTTAAGCAACAGCCTTAGATACTCTTCACCCAGTTAACGGCGTTGATGAACATTTGAAGCCCGTCACCGGATTCTTTAAGTCCTTCACGTGTCCAGCGGGGATGCTGGGTTCCCGCAACGTGCCGTTCCGGGTGTGGCATCAAAGCAAAGATCCGGCCTGATTCATCGCAGATACCAGCTATGTTCTGATCTGATCCGTTGGGATTATCTGGATAGCCCGCCTCAATATTGCCCTTTTCATCACAATACTGCACTGCTATATTGGCATGATCCCAGACCTTAGGATTAGCTACTACTTTCCCTTCCCCATGGGCTACAGGAAGGTACATGATGCCCATTCCCGAAGTGAATACACAGGGACTGGATTCATTGGCCCGAAGGTAACTCCAGCGGCACTCGAACTTGCCAGAATCATTGGGAGCCAGGGTCAGATCCTGCGTACCGTCGTTCGAAAGAGGGGGCAGGATGCCTGCCTTGACCATGACCTGAAGCCCATTGCAGATACCCAGAACGAGATTTCCCTGATCGGTGAATTCTCGAACACGATTCCCGATCTTCAAGCGGACCTCATTAGCCAGAATCCTTCCAGCCGAGATATCGTCACCGTAGGTGAAACCGCCGGGGATTACCAGAATTTGATAATCAGCCAAAGCTTTTCTTTCGGATACTAGTTCGTTAATATGGACCAGCTCGGCTTTAGCTCCAGCCAGTTCAAAAGCGAACCCTGTTTCTTCATCACAGTTGGTTCCGGGTGCTCGTAAGATCAGTGCTTTCGGTGTCGCCATTTTTCACTCTTAAAGTTATGTCATTCCGTACTCGATACGGAATCCACTACGTCACCCTCACCTTATTCCTCTCCCTTGAAGGGAGAGGAGACTGAATTTCTACCATCTCAAAGGTTTTTGCCATGCTTCTTTCAGTTCTTCAATAGTTGCCCAGACAACTTGGCGGTTATCGATACCGGATACAGTAAAAGTCCCCGAGCCGGGAACCTCGCCGATAATGGCGAAATCGATTCCGGTCATCGCCTTTTCAAAGGCATCACTATTTTCAGGTTTTATTTCTACCAGGAACCGGGAGTTCGATTCTGAGAAAAGGATGTAATCGTTTCGGTTTATGAATTCACCCAGCGGAACGGAATCCAGTTTAATGCTTATTCCCAGACCTCCAGCGAAAGCCATCTCAGCAGCAGCCACTCCAATGCCGCCTTCACTGCAATCGTGGCAAGCGGCGACCAGACCTTGTTGTGTGGCGGAACTTAAGACATCCATGGTTTTTTTGCTTTTTTCTGCATAAACTTTTGGAACGGTATTTCCCAGGAATCCGTGGTTATCGAGATAATGTGACCCACCGAGTTCGTTGAAAGTTAATCCAACTATGTAAATCAAATCTCCTTCCTGTTTGGTGTCCATGGAAATAGCTTGGGTCACGTCCTTCATTACAGCTACTGCCGAAATAAGCAGGGTATGGGGAATGCAGATAGTCTTCCCTTCGACTTCGTATTCGTTAAACAGGCTATCCTTGCCGGAGATGAACGGTGCTCCGTATGCCAGGGAGAGATCGTGACAGGCTTGTGCCGCTCGTACCAGTGCCCCCAGCCGATCCGGTTTGGTTGGGTTTCCCCAGCTGAAGTTATCCAGTAGAGCTACCCGTTCAAGGCTGCCACCCACGGCTATGACCTGTCTTAAGGCTTCGTCGATAGCGGAGGCGGCCATCCAATACGGATCGATATCACCATACTTGGGATTGATTCCGTTGGATACAATGGCACCCTTTTTCGATCCCAGTCGTGGGGTAATTATAGTGGCATCACCGGGGCCGTCTTCGTTGACGCCAACCAACGGTTTGAGGACACTTCCGCCCTGAACTTCATGATCATACTGGCGGATCACCCATTCCTTGGAGCATACATTCCATGAACCCAGGATGTTTAGCAGATCGTTGGTCAGGTTTTCTGGTGAATCGAAATCTGGTTCTGGGTGTAGCGGCTGTTCCCAGATTGCATCTCTTTCTACTTGAGGCGTACCGTTATGTAAGAAATCCATTTCCAGATCACATACTTGCTGACCATCATAGAAGAGTTCAAGCTTTTTAGTATCGGTAAACTCACCTATCACTGAGGCCTCTGTATTTTCGGCCTCGCACAAATCAAGTAGCGGTTGTACATTTTCAGGGGGTACGGCCACGATCATCCGTTCCTGAGCTTCAGATATCCATATCTCGGTGTAGGACAATCCGGAATACTTCAACGGAATCTGTTCCAGGTATACTTTTACACCGGTCTCCTCGGCCATCTCACCAATGGCAGACGAAAGCCCTCCGCCACCGCAATCGGTGATCCGGCGGAACAATCCCCGGTCCCTTGCTTTGAGGATAGCATCGAGCATTTTCTTCTCTGTGATGGGATTCCCAATTTGCACCGAGCTGGCGGAAGTGTCTTCAGATTCCTGTGTTAGATCTACCGAGGCGAAAGTCACGCCATGGATACCGTCACGGCCTGTTTTTCCACCAAGGAGAATAACCTTATCTCCGGGTTTTTGCTGGCCTGCTTTTGCTATATTCGAGGGCATGATACCCAGCGTTCCGCAGTATACGAGTGGATTGCCTACATATCGGTCGTCGAAGAGAATGGCCCCGTTGGAAGTGGGAATACCCATTCGATTGCCATAATCAGCTACACCGGCACGAACCCCTTTGAATATTCGGCGAGGATGAAGTGTGCCGCTGGGCAGTTTTTCATGTGGATAGTCGGGAGTGCCAAAACAGAATACATCGGTGTTGAGTATTGGTTTGGCTCCCAATCCGGTGCCTAATGGATCACGGATCACCCCGCCGATCCCGGTGGAAGCTCCGCCATAGGGTTCGATGGCAGAGGGGTGATTATGAGTTTCTACTTTGAAGCAAAGAGCGTATTCACCATCGAAATCGATAACACCGGCGTTATCGACAAATACTGAGAGGCACCAGGGTTTATCCAATTCTTTGGTTGCTTTGGCGATAGTGCTCTTGAGGAGGTCGTCCACCACAGTGTCACCGAGGGTGATTTTCCCTTTAAAAGTCTTGTGGCCACAGTGCTCAGACCAGGTTTGCGCCAAAGTCTCCAGCTCCACATCGGTGGGATTGCGCCCGATTGAAGTGAAGAACTGCTGGATTCGTTTCATCTCCTCCAGGTTAAGAGATATCTTATGACTACCAATGCTTTCAAGTTCGTCATCACTAATACCGATGAGATCAACCGTGGTTAGCTTAAATTCATAATCGTGTGCATCAGCATCTATCTGTTCTTCAGAGGTTACCACATGCTGAATTACCGGGTTAAGAAGTAGTTTGTTAACGATGGACTGGAGGCTATCTTCCGAAACGTTTCCTCGGAGTACATACTTTTTGCCGGTTTTGATGGTGCTGACCTTATCTATTCCCAGGTCGGTAATGGCTTTCCTGAGGCTGAATTCGATGGGGTCCATCACTCCGGGGTTATAGGCAACCTCAACGGAGAATCCGTTGACGTGCTTGGGAGTACCCGTTGTTATCTCTGAGCGGTAATCCTGCACTATGGGATCGACCAGTACTTCCTTGCATATCCGGTCAGCATCATTCTGGCTCAGATCACCGGTGAGAGAATATACATTGGAGATATCTATGTGCTCAATGCTTGAAATTCCCAGATCAGAGATGTCTTTTTTCAGACATTCAGCCCTTGGATCGGGGAAATCTGGTTTGTTCCATACCTCGATTCGTAGCAAATGTCACTTCCTCTCAACTGCTGAGATATGTACGTAATATCAATTGAACGCTACCGGAGGGGATGAATTTTACGTACGGATTGACTTCGAGTCCAATGGCTTTCAGTCGCTCTAATTGTAACAACAAGATGTCTGGTAGACAAGTGGTGACTGAGGTTACATGAAAGATTACATGGTTCTGAAAATTACTATACGGAGAAAGTAATAATTTAGCTATGTGGTGAGCTGTTGTCGCAGGGTTGATTATATTTAGAGAACTTTGACTTATTTGAGTGAATATGCTATAAAATTCTTGCACTTAGTTATAGATGTGCCGTTCCCGGTAATAAAGATTTGGAGATGGAATAGTTAAAAAATTCACAGCGAAACAACCGAGTAAACAATACCGCGTAAACCAAATGATCAGAGCAAGGGAAGTGCGGTTGATTGGTGATGACGGTGAACAGCTTGGAGTGATAACTTTAGCTGAGGCGCGTCAGATTGCTGCAGAGAGGGAAACAGATATAGTTGAAGTATCACCTGGTGTAGATCCGCCAGTTTGCCGCTTGATGGATTATGGCAAGTTTAAGTATCAGCAGGCGAAGAAGGATCGACAATCTAATAAAAGCCAGAAGGCAACTGGGGGACTCAGAGAAGTAAGGATGAGGCCCAAAATCGGGCAGCATGATATTGATTTCAAATTACGTACGGCGAAGAGGCTCCTTGCACAGGGGAGTAAAGTTAAAATCTTGGTAATGTTCCGCGGACGAGAGATCGCCCATCCTGTTTTAGGAAGAGAACTCCTCCAAAACGTACTCGAGACGTTGGGGGATGCGATAAAGGTAGAAAGGGGCATTATGATGGAAGGACGGAACATGACCGTCATTCTTTCACCGGGCAAGATACAAAAAGAAGAAAAAGAAGAAAAAGGGGAGAAAGAGGAGAAAGGGGAGAAAAATGCCCAAAATGAAAACGAATAGCGCTTTGAAACGGCGCTTTCGGGTAACCGGAACTGGAAAAGTAATGCGTAGCAAGATGGGAAAGAGCCATCTTCGTCGCAGGAAACCAAAGAGAACTAAGCGGACCTATTCGCAGAGCCAGGAGATACACCCTTCGGACAAGAAGCGGATGAAAGCCGTGTTTCACGCGGGGCTTAGATAAGGAGAAGAAATGCCACGAGTCAAGGGAGGAACCACAACCAGGCACCGACATAAAAAGGTGCTGAAACTTACCAAGGGACACAGAGCTACGAGCCATTCGTTGTATAAGCGTGCTCATGAATCGATGCTCCATGCTCTGCATTATGCGTATCGGGATCGCCGAACGCGCAAAAGAGAAATGCGCAGACTATGGATCGCACGGATCAATGCAGCTGCTCGTGAGAATGGATTGCCCTACAACAAACTAATGCATGGCCTAATCCAGGCAGGAGTGGTAGTGGATCGAAAAATGCTGGCCGAAATGGCGGTAATGGATTCAGCTGCGTTTACTCGCATGGTGGAAATTGCCAAGGGGGCACAATAGAAAGCGTCCTAGAGTAAGTTGCTCAATAAAAGCCCCCTATCATAGGGGGCTTTTTCATTATTGTTGACCGTATTCATAAACCTACCTATAATACAACCTGAAGAGGAAGCTATGTTGGATACTCTGGAAGAACTGAAAACCAAAGCTCTCGGTGAGTTGGAGAACCTGAATGATCGCGATGGGATTGAGGCGTGGCGTGTTGGCTACCTTGGCAGGAAAGGAGCGCTGACGAAGATATTGCGGAGTTTGCCCGAGCTGGCTATTGCAGAAAGACGAGAAGCGGGAGCTGCTGCTAACAAATTGAAGGCATTATTGGAAGAGAGCCTGGCCAATAAACAAGAGTCTATTAAAAAAGCAGATATGGAAAGAGTTCTGGGGGAATCCGGAATTGACGTATCGCTTCCTGGTTATCCGGTAAGATTGGGCCGACTCCATCCCACCACGCAGATACTCCGTGAGACTTCCGCTATTTTTGCCTCAATGGGATTCGAAGTAGTCGAAGGGCCTGAGGTGGAAACCGACTACTATAATTTCGAAGCACTCAATATTCCCCGCGGACATCCGGCCAGGGATATGTGGGATACTTTGTGGGTCGACTATACCGACGAAAAGGGCGAACGCCCGATGTTGATGCGCACGCATACCTCACCGATGCAGATAAGATTTATGGAACGAAGGCGTCCCCCGATTCGTGTAATAATGCCTGGAAAAGTATATCGCTATGAAGCTATCGATGCTACGCATGAATCGATGTTTTATCAGATTGAAGGGCTGGCTGTGGATAAAGGGATAACCATGGCCCATCTCAAAGGCACTCTTTATGAATATGCCCGTCGACTTTTCGGGCAGGATCGCAGGGTTCGTTTCCGCTGCGACTATTTCCCATTTGTAGAGCCTGGCGTAGAGATGGCTATCGACTGCTTCATTTGCAAAGGGAAAGGTTGTCGGGTGTGTAAAGATGAGGGATGGATTGAGATACTTGGTGCGGGCATGGTTCATCCTGATGTTCTGCGACGTGTGGATTGCGATCCGGAAATATACACTGGATTTGCTTTTGGTATGGGACTGGAGCGCATTCCCATGCTCAAGTATGGCATCGACGATATAAGGCTCTTTTACAGCAACGACTTACGATTTTTGGAACAGTTCTGATCTTCGGATTTATGGAGTGCGGGAGCCAAGCTCCCGCAATAAAGGTGGCAGTGAAACTACCACACTCCAGTGTGGGGAGGCCTGATAGCTGACCGCTGAAAGCAAAAAGAGGTGGTGAAAAATGAGTGACCTGCTTGTTGAGCTGCACCCTAACAAAATTGTCCAGTTCCTCCAGAAACTGCCTGAAGATTTCACCAAGGCCGACCTGATAAAGTTCATCGAACACCACGATATCAGGATTGTCAACTATCGATTCGTAGGTGGCGACGGCAGGCTAAAGACCATCAACTGTGGAATCAACAGCAAGGATCAGCTCGATCGATTGCTCTCTTCGGGAGAACGGGTCGATGGTTCCAGTCTATTCTCCTATATCGATTCAGGTTCAAGCGATCTATATATCGTCCCCCGTTTCAGGACTGCTTTTCTGAACCCATTTTCTGAAGTGCCTGCCATTGACATAATGTGTTCTTATTACACCAATGAGGGGAACCCCCTGCCAAGTGCACCCGAAGCAGTGGTGAAAAAGGCGCACGATCTACTTAAGCAGAGCACTGGATTGAGCTTACTGGCTATGGGAGAACTGGAATACTATGTCGTGCACGATACCGATCCTCTCTATCCGATCGCGTCTCAAAAAGGATATCATGAGTCCTCGCCGTTTTCTAAAAGTGAAGCGCTCAGGTTAGAGGCTCTCAATGCTATTGCTCAGACGGGAGGAAGAATCAAATATGGCCATTCAGAAGTGGGCAACATACGGGGCAGAGACCAGGGGATGGAACAGAGCGAGATTGAGTTTCTGCCAGTACCTATTGAAGATGCAGCAGATCAGATTGTCATCGCGCGTTGGGCTTTGCGGACAGTGGCTTACAAGTATGGCGTTACCGTAAGTTTCGCTCCCAAAATCTTAATTGGACATGCGGGTAGCGGACTTCATATTCACTCGCTTCTGACAGATAATGGGAAGAATGCCATGGTTGAGAACAACCAGCTAAACGATACTGGCCGGAAATTGATAGCCGGATATCTCAGTTTGGCTCGTTCCTTGACTGCCTTCGGTAACACTGTCCCCATCTCATATCTGAGGTTGAGACCTAATCAGGAAGCTCCAACAAACATAAGCTGGGGTGATCAGAATCGGTCAGCTCTGGTAAGGGTACCACTGGGCTGGCTCAATGCCAATGAAATGGTAAAAGATGCGAATCCCCTGGAAACCGATCAATTCCCTGATTTTGCGCAGAGCCAAACAGTGGAATTCCGTGTTCCGGATGGTTCGGCGAATATTCATCTGTTGCTTGCCGGATTGGCCGTTGCAGCACGTCACGGACTGCAACGGGATGACGCTCTCGAGATGGCCGAAAAACTATACGTTGATGTACACATCTCCCCCGCAGAAGAAGAAATGATGCAAAAGGGATTACCTGTCCTGCCGGCTTCATGCTGGGAATCATCAGATCATCTATTGAAAGATCGGGCCATTTATCAAAGGGACGGGGTGTTCTCTCCGGTTCTGATTGATGGATTGGTCAGACAACTTCAATCTTATAACGATAAAGACCTCAGTGAGAAATTGTACCTCAAAGGGGACGAGATCAGGAAAATGGTGGATGAATACCTGCACTGCGGGTAGGCTTGAATATCAGCCACCTTCTTTACCATATGTCGACCAATCAAATAGAAACGATCCTCAACGACGTTTTCGGATATGAAGAATTTCATCCCTTGCAGCGGGAGATTATCGAAAACGTCCTCCGGCGCAAAGACACGCTGGTTATCATGCCTACAGGGGGAGGAAAATCCCTGTGCTATCAGATTCCGGCCCTGCTGTTTGAAGGCCTGACCGTAGTCGTCTCCCCTCTCATTTCGTTGATGAAAGACCAGGTGGAGCAACTCGGGGAACTCGGCATCGAGTCGGTTTTCCTGAATAGCTCCCTATCGTATGAAGAGTATCAAAGGAATGTCGGGCGCATCGTACGCGGCGAAGTACGGTTACTCTATCTTGCTCCAGAGACGTTGCTGATGGAAAAGACACTGGCGTTGCTGGCTTCACAGCAGGTCGATTGCCTGACCATCGATGAGGCGCACTGCATCTCGGAATGGGGACATGATTTTCGCCCTGAGTATCGGCAGCTTGCCGAGATCAGAAAACGGTTCCCAAAATCCGTATGCATGGCACTGACGGCCACCGCGACAGCGCGAGTGCGGCAGGATATCAAAGAATCCCTTCGATTTGAAGCATCCAATGAATTTATCGCCAGCTTCAATCGTCCCAACCTTTACATTGAGATTACTCCCAAGGAAAACCCGCTGATTCAAACCCTTCAATTTGCAAAGGAATTTCTGGATCAATCGGGAATCATCTATTGTTTCAGCCGGAGGCAGGTAGATGAACTGGCTGAGGTTCTGGCAAATCAGGGCTTTTCCGTCAAACCCTATCACGCCGGGCTTTCGGATAACGAACGGCGGCAGAATCAGGAAAGCTTCATCCGCGATGATACCCAGATAATGGTGGCCACTATCGCCTTCGGCATGGGGATCAATAAGCCCAATATCCGCTTCATCCTGCATTACGATCTCCCCAGGAATATCGAAAGCTATTACCAGCAGATCGGTCGCGCCGGAAGAGACGGGCTAAAAGCCCGTTGTTTGCTGCTGTTCAGCTATTCCGATATTCAAAAAATACAGTATTTCATCAGGCAGAAAGACCCCCAGGAACAGCGAGTCGCCAATATTCAACTCAACGCCCTGGTTGGTCTGGCCGAAACCGATCAATGCCGGCGCATCCCGCTGTTGCGATACTTTGGCGAAGAGTACTCTACCCCGGAATGTGAGATGTGCGATAATTGTCTGGGGGAAGAACAAAAAGCTGTGGATGTTACCATCCCGGCACAAAAATTCCTGCGGTGCGCAGAACTAACGGGCCAGAGATTTGGCGCCGGGCACATTATCGATGTGCTGAGGGGTTCGCAATCGAAAAAGATTGTCCAGTTCAAACACCACGATCTTGCCACCTACGGAACAGGGAAGGATTATTCCCAAAAACAATGGCTTCATCTTTCCCGGCAGTTCATCCAAAAGGGATTGCTGGCTCAAAACCTGGAATTCGGCAGTCTGATACTTACCCCGAATGCACGGGAAGTGATGCAGGGTGAAGAAGCCGTTTGGGTAAAGGTGGAAGAGAGGCAGGATACACATGCCCGACGCGGCAGGGGAGACCGGGACGGCTGTGATAATGCCTTGTTTGAACTTTTGCGGCAAAAGCGCAAGATGCTTGCCGATGATGCCGACCTCCCGCCATACGTCATTTTCCCCGATAAAACCCTGATCGAGATGGCCACGTTTTTCCCGCAATCACGGGAGAGCTTACTCCAGTTGCACGGGGTCGGTTCCGTCAAAACGAAAAGGTACGGGCAACCGTTTCTCGACCTGATTTGCGACTATTGTCAAAAGAATGGCATAGAGGAGAAATCAAAATCAGGTACGCTTCCGGTGGTTACTTTTAAATCAGAAACTGCCGCCAAACACAGGTACATCGTGGTGGGTGAAGAGTTCAATTCCGGGAAATCCGTTGCGGAACTTCTGAAGGATTTCAACGTCAAGCCAGTCACAATTTTGAACCATTTGTATAAATACATTGCCGAGGGTTATTCGCTCCGCCGCAATCACGATTTCCTCAGTTTTTGCGAACTATCTACGGACCAGCGAAGCGCTGTACTAGAAGCATTTGATCGCCTGGGGACTGAACGTCTGAAGCCCGTATTAGATGCTCTGGATGAGCAGGTAAGCTATGATGAACTGCATCTGCTTCGGCTGCATTATCTCACTGAGAATCAGGGAGAAACTAAAGAAGGAATCAATTGTCTGATTTGAAAATCGCCGGCATTCTCAACATCACCTCTGATTCTTTTTCGGATGGGAACAAATATCTCGATACACAGACTGCCATTGAAAAGGGCCTGAGCCTGGTAGCCCAGGGAGCGGACATGGTGGATATCGGGGCGGAATCAAGTAACCCTGATGGCCAAAAAATTAGTGCTGAACAAGAGATTGAACGTCTCACACCTGTCATTGAAGAGTTGAAGAAAGAAGGAATCATGGTCTCCGTCGATACCTACAAACCAGAGGTCATGGAAAGAGCCCTCTCTCTCGGTGTCGATATGATCAACGATATAACAGGACTCAAAGACCCGGCTGCTATCGAGGTTGTTCGAAAAGTGGATGTCCCGGTGGTGATTATGTTTGCACGCAATGAGGGGCCGCATGCCGAACGGACCGTTCGTGACTATAAGGACGTTATGAACGAAGTGGAAGAATTTTTTACTGAAAGACTTAAAACTCTTCGAGAAGCAGGTGTCTCTGACGAAAGAATTATTATTGATCCGGGGATGGGATTGTTCCTCGGAGGAACCCCAGAGCCTAGTCTGATGGTGCTGCGCCACATAGAAAAATTACGGAAATTCGGGCGAGAGCTTTATCTTTCCGCTTCACGTAAATCGTTCATTGGAGCAGTTCTGGATCGAGGGCTTAAAGAAAGAGGTATTGGAACACTGGCTGTCGAAATCTGGGCCTGGCAGCACGGCGTCTCATATATCCGAACCCACGAACCGGGTCTTTTAAGAGACGCAACCCGAATGATACAGGCAATCGAGCAAATCGAGTGAAAAAGGAACGCTATTTTACCCCTGAGTCTATCGGAGAGAAATCACTGGACATGCTTAACGATGTGCAAGGGCTCAAGCAAAAACACCCGTTAAAGCTCTCTGGTGAACACTCTGCTTTGCTAGTTCTGGATATGCAGCGATACTTTCTTGAGGAATCCTCTCATGCTTTCGTACCGTCAGCGATTGCCATAATCACCGGGATTTCGAAGTTGATCGGGGTATTTTCTCAGAAGGGTTTACCAGTCATCTTCACTCGTCACCTGAATACCGATGCCGATGCCGGTATGATGTCGGTATGGTGGTGCGACTTGATTAGACCAGAGAGTTCTGCCAGTGAGATCATAAGTGAACTCGATTTCTCCAGCGGTACCGTAGTTGAGAAAAGCCAGTATGATGCGTTTCATGAAACTGACCTTGAAGAAATACTCCGAGAGAGAGGAATCAAACAAATTGTAATTTCTGGGGTGATGACGCACCTGTGTTGTGAGACTACAGCGAGATCGGCTTTTGTGCGAGGATTTGAGGTCTTTTTTGCCATTGATGGAACTGCCACTTACAACGAGATATTTCACCGGGCAACCCTGTGGAATTCAGCACATGGCTTTGCCGTCCCAATGCTTATTGAGGAGATAGTTTTGGAGTGCGGAAGTTGAGCTTCCGCAACGATAGCGACAGTTGAACTGTTGCACTCCGAAAGTACTAAAAAACAATGAAAACTGAAGACGTAACCATCATCGGAGCCGGGCCGGCGGGAATCGCCGCTGCAATCCAACTTAAACGATGGGGGCTTGATCCGCTATTATTGGAATCGGGTCATATTGGCGGACTCCTCGTAAATGCCAATCTGGTAGAGAACTATCCAGGATTCCCTGATGGTATCTCTGGGGGCGAATTGGTCAAGCGTTTCGAAGCTCAACTTATCATGGTGGGTGTGGTTCCTCATTTTGAAGAAGTATTAGAGCTGGATCATGATGACCATTTTATTTTGAAAACATCGGAAAGAGAATTTAGATCAAAGTTTGTGGTGATTGCCTCTGGTACTCAGCCGATGGCGTTTGATTCTATCAATATCCCTGGGGAAGTATCTGAAAAGGTGCTTCATGAGGTCTACCCGATAGCCAATGTAGAGGGTAAGAAAATAGTAATTATCGGTGCTGGAGATGCCGCTTTTGATTATGCGCTCAATGTATCTTATAGAAATGAGATTACTATTCTGAATCGAGGCGAAAAACGCAAGTGCCTTCCATTGTTGTGGGAAAGAGCCGAACATTCGCTTAGAATTGAGTACTTCGAAAATACTGCATTATCAGGGATCGAAAGACGTGATAGTGATATGGTTCTTCATTGCGTTGATCCTCAGAGGTCTTGGGAAGTAAGGGCAGATTATGTTATATTTGCTATTGGCAGAAAGCCTCAGTTAAATTTCCTTTCTCAGCGGCTACGGGAACGGGTTGATGAATTGGAAGGGGAAGGAAAACTGTACTTTGCTGGCGATGTTAAAAATGATCTTTATCGGCAAACGTCCATCGCTACGGGGGATGGAGTTCGCGCCGCGACAAGGATTTGTTGGATATTAAGCCCTTCGGAATAAATGCTTGCGTGAGACAAAGATGAGCAGCCACAAAGACACGAAGACTCAAAGATCAGGTAATTGGGATCGGCCTAATGTATGTCCCCTACTTTTGTGCCTTGGTGTCTTAGGGGCATTCGGATTAGAGGAAATCGGTTAATGCAAATAGTAAACGCCACGGGCAGAGAAGATATAGCTACTGTTCATATTGCAGATATGGGAGAGGGCAGGCTGGTGGAATTTGTGGAATCCACCCAACCGCCACTAACCAGGAATGAAAAGTGGGTTTTAATTGTATCGGTTCTTTATGGGTGCCCGGTCAAATGCCTTATGTGCGATGCTGGAGATAACTACAAGGGAAAACTATCGAAGGAAGATATCTTCAGTCAGATCGACTACTTGATTGGGCAGCGCTTCCCCGATGGTAAAGTTCCAGTAAACAAGTTCAAAATCCAATTTGCCCGGATGGGTGAACCCGCCCTGAATCCGGCAGTCATCGATGTTCTGGATGAGATTCAGGAGCGCTATGATGTGCCAGGATTTTTGCCTTCGGTCTCTACGATCGCTCCCGCAGCCGGAACCAACGGATTTTTCGAACAACTTTTGGAACTCAAGCGTCGCAAATATGCTGGTGGCCAATTCCAACTGCAATTCTCGATTCACACCACCGACGAAACCCTTCGAGATAAAGTAGTGCCGGTAAGAAAATGGTCTTTCCAAGAGATTGCCGACTACGCACAGCAATTCCACGAGAACGGCGATAAAAAGATTACATTGAACTTCGCCCTGGCAAAAGATATGCCGGTTGATCCGGAGGTTCTCCTGGGATACTTCTCACCCGAGAAATTCATCATAAAAATCACGCCTATTAATCCGACGCACCGGGCCGTCGAGAACAGGTTAGTTTCATATATCGATGCCTATAATGGACATCATGACTATGAAGTAGTTAATAATCTGAAAGAGGTCGGGTATGATGTGATCCTGAGTATCGGCGAGGTGGAGGAAAACCGCATTGGCAGCAATTGTGGTCAATTCGTGATGCGGCATTTGAGAGCACAATTGCCGGTTGGAGTGGACGGGCACAAGGGATATGATTATTGGGAATGAAAAGTGGGGTTATGGTAAATGAAGGTCTCACTAAACTGGCTGAAAGATTACGTTGATATCACTATCTCGCCAGAAGAGCTGGCCGAGAAGCTAACTATGGTTGGACTGGAGGCTAGTGATGTTCAGGTCATTGGTGAGAGCTGGGACAATGTTTTTGTTGGCCAGGTAGCTAATATTGAAAAACACCCGGACGCGGATCGTCTGTGTTTAGCGACAGTTGATCTCGGAAACGAACAACATACTGTGGTCTGTGGCGCTCCCAATATTGTAGTTGGACAGCGGATCGTTTTTGCCAAAGTTAGTGCAAAACTTTTCAATCCCTATGCGGGTAAGATGGAACAACTCAAACCGGCCAAAATCCGGGGTGTCCGATCTGAAGGGATGGTCTGTTCCGAGAAGGAGTTGGGTATTTCGGATGACCATGAAGGGATTCTGGTTCTTTCCGAAACGGCTCCTATTGGCAAACCCCTGGCGGAGTTCATGGGTGATACTGTTTTCGATATCACTGTTACCCCGAATCGACCTGACTGTCTGAACATGATCGGTATCGCCCGTGAAATAGCGGCAATAACCGGGACTGAATTGCGTACATCCGAAGTGAAGTACGACGAATTAGAGACTTCAACGGATAGTATGATCGCAATCGAGATCGCTGATCCCGATCTTTGCCCCCGGTATTGTGGTGGAATTATAAAAGAGGTCAAGATTGGGCCATCACCGACTTGGATGCAAGAGCGTCTCACTGCTGCCGGAATGCGACCCATCAACAATATTGTGGATATAACTAACTTTGTCATGCTCGAATATGGGCAACCCCTGCATGCTTTCGATTATGAAAAAATCGGAGGGCAGAAGATTATCGTTCGGAGGGGTAAAGAGGGAGAGTGGATTTACACGCTGGACAAAGAGGAACGGAATTTAAACGTTAATATGCTCGTTATCGCCGATGCAGAAAAACCAGTTGCCCTTGCCGGAGTGATGGGCGGTTTAGAGAGCGAGGTCACTGAGCAGACGAAAACGATATTATTGGAATCGGCTAACTTCAATAATGTAAGCATTCGTCGTACTTCTCGCGGTTTGGGACTTATCAGCGAAGCCTCCACTCGTTTTGATAAAGGACTCAGCCCGGAATTGCCTGTGTACGGCGTCAGGCGTGCCATTCAATTAATGGTCGAACTTGGTGGAGGAAAAGCCACTCAAGGTATTGTTGATGCTTACCCCGAACGGAAGGAGAAGCCTCCCATCCTTCTCTCACAACAAAAAGTAAAGCGGGTGATGGGAATCGATTTTGGAATGGAACGTATCAAGGGAACACTTCAGTCTCTCGGATTTGAATGTGAAGAGAAGGACACTTCGGAATTATCCGTCACAGTCCCATATTGGCGTACGGACGTAACTATTGCGGAGGACCTCATAGAGGAAGTTGCCCGAGTAATCGGTTACGATGAAATACCAACGACTATGCTGAGCGGTGAAATACCGCATCATGAACCCACACCGCTTATTTCAACAAAGGATCAAATGCGGGATACCCTGGTAGGTTGCGGGATGCAGGAGATTATCAACTATTCACTAACGAGCATGGATGTGCTGGACAGAATTAAATGCGCAAACAAATACGGAGAGCCGGTACGAATGGCCAATTCGTTGAGCAGGGAGCAAGAGTATTTACGGGTTAGTTTGAGAGGCGGAGTTTTTACTTACTTTGGAGCCAATGAGAGATTCCAAGATAAAGGCATAATGCTTTTCGAAGTTGGCAAGGTATATTTACCCCGGAAAGGTGAATTGCCGGATGAAAAAGAGATGTTGTGTGGAGTAATAGGTGGCTCTCAGGTTGGGCAATCATGGTTTGATGAAAAGGGCTCTTTCGATTTCTTCTACGCCAAGGGAATACTACAGATGATGTTCAATCGACTGGGTGTCGATATCGGATTCGAATCGGGAAGTGATGAGTTACTTCTTCCCGGGAAGACGGCGATTATTTTAGTTGACAGGAAAACAGTTGGAGTTGTCGGCGAAGTTCACCCTGATATTGCAGCCAGCTTTGATATCTCATCGGATTCTGTTTGTATGTTCGAAATTGAAATCGATAAAATCGTTGACTCAACAGAACGCCTTCGCGCATACGAGCCCATCCCCAGATTCCCCAGCACTGATAGGGATCTTGCCCTGGTGGTGGATACCAACTTGCCTGCTCAGAAGATTCAAGATATCATTTTAGGTTTTCAGCAGGTGAGGGAAGCCACCGTATTCGATGTATATCAAGGGAAACAAGTTCTTGATGGAAAGAAGTCATTAGCATTCGCATTACGTTATCAGTCTATGGAGCGAACACTCACAGATGAAGAGGTTGACAAAGTCGAGCAGAAAATTCTCAAGAAACTGGAAAGCGAAGTAGGGGCTGTTCTGCGGCACTAGGAAAAATGGCCTCTATCGTTCTTGCCGGTGGTCGCAGCACTCGTTTGGGCCAGGATAAAGTATCATTGGTAATTGGTGTGGAGGGGTTGCTCCAACGTACCATCAACCATCTCAAGCAACTCAATCAAGAGATTATCCTCGTATTGGCACAGGGACAGTCACTCCCTGAAATCGATAACTCCACAGATGTTCGGATCACAATGGATATGGAATTAGGAAAAGGTCCACTGGTTGGAGTATATTCAGGAATGAAGGTTTCAAACGATGATGATAATGTCGTTGTTGCTTGTGACATGCCTTTTCTGAATGTCGAATTGCTGCGTTATATGATCGGATTGATTCCAGGTTTTGATATGGTAATACCACGCATTGGTGATAAAGTAGAACCACTTCATGCTGTTTATTCAAGGTCTTGTCTTGATATCATTGAAAGAATGATGAGCGAGGGAAACTTGAAGGTGAGCAATTTGCTGGAATTGGTAAATGTAAGATATGTTGAAGTGGATGAACTGGATAAGTTTGATCCTGATCATCAAAGCTGGTTCAATATCAACATGCCTGCTGATCTGAAAAAAGCAGAGGAAATACTGAATCAGGAGAGGTCAAAATGATCCCAGTTGAAGAAGCGCTAGAAAAAATCCTGAATAACGTAAGCATCTTGGAATTGGAAAGCAAACCGATCATGGAATGTCTGGGGCAAGTGCTGGCTGAGGATGCCTGTTCAAATGTCACAATTCCTCCACTGGACAACTCTGCTATGGATGGCTATGCCGTGCAATGGGAGAGTATAAAAGGCGCCAGCGATTCAAACAAAATAGAGCTTGAAGTCATTGGAGAAGTAGCGGCCGGTTACATTTACAAAGGGGAGGTAGTCCCTGGGACAGCGGTGCGGATCATGACTGGTGCTCCTGTTCCTAATGGGGCCGATACTGTTGTTCAATTTGAGCATACCGACGAAGAGGACCGCAAAAATATGGCACGGTCTTCGAATGATATTGGAATACTTCGTGAACCGGAGAAAGGCAGAAACGTCCGAAAAGCAGGTGAGGATGTTACCAAAGGTGATACGGTTTTAATAAAACGGACTGCACTTAGGCCACAGGAAATTGGGGTGTTGGCTTCTCTGGGATACGCTGAGGTCAAGGTTATTCGCCGTCCTGTCATCGCCATAATGGCCACCGGTGATGAGTTAGTTGATGTAGGGCAACCACTGCCTTCGGGCAAGATATACAACAGCAATGCCTACAGCACTGCCGCCCAGGTATTGCGATATGGTGGTATTCCACATATTTTAGGGATCGGTGCGGATAATCGCGAGGCGCTTTCAGAAATGATTGTCAAAGCAATGGATGCGGATATGTTGCTCACTTCGGGTGGTGTGTCGATGGGGGATTATGACATTGTGAAGGAAGTTTTGGCAGATCATGGCTCAATTGGATTCTGGTCCGTATATATGAAGCCGGGCAAGCCTCTCGCATTTGGGATTCTGGAACACGAAGGAAAAAAAGTGCCTCATCTGGGATTCCCGGGTAATCCGGTGAGTACTATGGTAACCTTCGAGCAGTTTGCCCGACCGGCAATCATGAAAATGCTCGGGAAAACCGATTTTGAAAAACCTACTGTGAAGGCGATTAGCGAAAGCCGATTCAAGAACACTGATGGACGTCGATTGTATGCCAGGGGAACGGTAGAAAAACGAGAGGGGAAGTACTATGTTCGCTCCACCGGACCTCAAGGGTCGGGGATCCTTACCTCGATGACCAAAGCGAATGGGCTGGTTATTGTTCCTGAGAATACTAACGGGGTACAGGAAGGTGATGAGGTAACGGTGCAAATGCTGGATTGGGAAGGGGAACGATAGAATGCCACCGGTTGTTTGTATTGTAGGGAAGCCAAAATCGGGAAAGACAACGATCATCGAGAAGCTCATTCCTGAGTTGAAAAACCGTGGGTATTCAGTGGCAACGATCAAACATACCACACATGACTTCGAAGTCGACACTGAAGGGAAAGATTCCTGGAAACATGCTCAAGCCGGAAGCGATTGTACGGTTTTGAGTTCTGCACAAAAGGTGTCCCTGATTCGTAAAGTCGAACGTGACCTGAACCCCTCGGAATTGGCTCGGTTTATTTCAAATGATTTCGATATCATTCTTGCAGAAGGCTTTAAGAAATCTGAAGAACTGAAGATAGAAGTGAATCGAAGTGGTGGAGAACTCGTTTGCTCTCCCGAGGACCTTTTAGCAGTTATCACCGATGAATCATTATCAAACGATATTCCCAGATATTCCCCCGATGACATATCAGGATTGGCAACGTTCATTGAAGAGAAGGCCCTCAAAAAGAAAGAGAAAATTGCCATATTTGCCGATGGTAAGCCGGTTCCTTTAAAACCGTTTATCGTACATCTGTATCACAAAATGATATCCGATATGGTGGTGTCTTTAAAAGGAATCGGAAAAACAAAAAATTACGATATTTCGATAAGAAAGTAGGGTCACAATAATTTTGATCCGTTCCACATAAATATGAAGTACATCGAGGTTGATGGCATTGGCCCTGTCCTATTTAAACACAGCAAGCGCGCCAAACGAATAAGCATTACTGTTACGTCTCACAAAGGCGTGCGAGTTGCAGTTCCAAGCAGAGCTTCCTTTGATAATGCCGAAAAATTCGTTGAAACCAAAATCGACTGGATAAAAAAACACCAGACGAGACTGAGGCAAGCTGAACGAAAATATGAAAGTGAATCGGTGCATATCAATCGGCTTATTGCCAGGCGTGAACTAATCCAGAGGCTGGATGAACTGGCAACAAGAAATGGATTTACGTATAATCGAGTATTCATCCGAAATCAGAGGACACGGTGGGGAAGTTGCTCGGCGAAAAACAATATTAATCTGAACACAAAATTGGTTTTGCTACCGGATGAATTAAAAGATTATGTGATCTTGCACGAATTGGTTCACACCAATGTGAAAAACCATAGTCAGAATTTCTGGGATGAATTGGGTAAATATGTGAATAATCCCAAGCAGAAAGCTTCCCAACTCAGAAAAAATGGTTTGGGACTCTTATGAACAAATATGTACATGGTTATTCCTCTCGGGAGACGCAACGGCTGCAAGACCAGTCCGGGATACTGGAAGAACTCCTGCATTCGGATACTCGATATCCTGCCGGCAATAAGGTGCTGGAGGCGGGTTGTGGTGTTGGCGGGCAAACGATATTGCTAACCAAACGAAGTCCCGAAGCTGAGTTTACCTCAATCGATATTTCGCCAGTCTCACTTGATCAGGCCAGACAACTCATCGATGATGAGGGCATAGCCAATGTAAAATTCGAACAGGCAAATGTTCTAGATTTGCCATTTGAGGATGAATCGTTTGATCATATATTTGTCTGTTTCGTATTAGAGCATCTTTCAGAACCTCTTGAGGCTCTGGCCCAACTTAAGCGGGTACTCGTCAGAGGTGGAACTCTCACGGTTATTGAGGGGGATCATGGCTCCTGTTTCTGGTATCCTGAGACACCCGAGTCCCTCAAAGTGTGGGATTGTATGATCGGGGCGCAGCAACAACTTGGGCATGATCCTTTGATCGGGCGTAGATTGTATCCGCTGCTGCGACAGGCCGGGTTCGATGTTCAGTATGTCGATCCTCGATGGGTATATGCTGATGAACTTAATCCTGTGTTGTTATTAACCCGGCAATTAAATACTAGACAAAACATCGAAAATATATTACAAT
>CAZWIP010000008.1:0-32593 GCA_964634125.1 uncultured Dehalococcoidia bacterium | reverse complement strand
TACTATCAGATTTTTACCTTTGCCCATTTGAGGAGTTGGGCGACGATGATTCCGGCCCCGAATGCGATGCCCATGTTTGTTGTGGCAAGCCCGATTCCTGCAATCAATAGAACCACGAATAGATCTTCCTTCTCAGTCACGTCTCTGACGAGGAGGGCTAACTCAATTCCTGCAAAGAGCAGTAATACGCCCAATACAGCGTAAGGGATTGATGAGAGGATCGAAACCCCCGTCATTCCAAAAGCCAGGGCGATGATTACGAAAAACAATCCAATCATGATATTCGCCCCGCCGGTTCGGGCTCCGAACCGATAGTGGGCAGCCAGCCCCCCCGCTCCATGGCACATTGGCATTCCCGCCAGAAGACCGACGGGGATGTTAGCAATCCCCATACTGGTGCAAAACCCTCTGTTTGTGGCTCGTCTGGTTGCTTTGTCAGTTCCGAAGAGACTTCTTGCTGTATCGGTTGTGCCGATGATCGCATTCCCAATAGTGAGAGGGATTTGCGGGATGACCAGCAAATATAATGCTATCCAGTAATCACTTAATTCCGGTGTGAACAGGTCTATATCGGTAGGGCCAAAATCCCACTTTGTATTATCAAATGCCCCGTAGGCTGCACCAACAATTACACCCGCTCCCACAATCACCAGCGCTGCAGGAAACCGTTTGCTATTGAGCAGAAAGAGGACTAACACAATAGCGATGATTCCGATGATCACATTGACCGGCACACTACCGATCGCAGCTTCATTGGTCAAGTCTTCAATGAAAAGGTCTTTTTCTTTGATAAAGTTAATCCCTTTGGTGATGAGAACAAATCCCAATCCTAGCTGTATCCCTCTGACGATGGGTTTAGTGAACAGCTTGGAAACCCAGTCAATCGCTCCTGTGAAAGCCAGGACAAGAAGGAAAGCACCAAAGAGGATCCCCGTAGCTGATAGAACTTCGGGGGTAACTTTGTCTGGAGATGCGATGGCAATGGCAGCTACGACCTTAAGTGGTTGAACCGGAATGGGAAGCTTGAAATACAAGCCGGCAGCGAGGTAGAAAAGGCCCACCATCAGGAATACGGGGGAGAAACCGAGACCGTTGATGGTGATCAGCGCAATAGAGAGGGGAATGAGTGTTCCGAAATCCCCGATAGAACCTGCGATCTCACTGAGGTTGAATTTAAAGTCTTTGAAGCGCATTCAAGGTGAGTATATGAATTAGTGATTACGATGTCAATGAAGATATATAGCAAAAAGCGCCCCGAGTTTGTATCCGAGGCGCTTTTATGGTATCTACAATTGTCAGATAAAGACGTACGTTACCAGTGAAGTCGTGTTTGTATCGGTGCGCGCAGATGTGATTCAATGTTCTTTACATCAGGCTGATGACGAACCAGTTCCCTGATCCTGTCTGCGTCGTCGATTGAATCTGCCGTTCCCCAGATATGAATGGTGCCGCTATCCGCGTCAATCTCGATATCGTGATCTGTGATATTCCTGTCGAGCGCTATCTTGGCCCTGATATCGGACGCGAATATAAGGTCGGTCATCTTTTTCTGAGTTTCGGAGGTTGGCTGGAATTCCTGGTGCCTTGCTACGGCACACACTACTTCGCATGCGGTAGGAAGTGTCATATGCTCCAAGTTAATAACGAGGTCATATCCTCTTGGGTCGTTCCTGTCCACGTGATAAATTGCCTTTACCCACTTATTGCGGTCATTAGTTGCTTTTTTGATGTCTTTTATCGCCTCGTCCCGGTTGAAGTTATCTCGTTCCATGGCCCCTTTTATGCGGTACTCCATATCGGCAATAACTTTTACCTTCAGGACGTTTGGAGCATCATGCAGAAGCAAATGCCCTGCTAGCCCCGAATAGACAGCATTCTCATCTTTAACCATCTTGATCAGCGTGGCTCGAATGTAGGCGATATAATGAATTCTTCGGAGTTTATGTCCTTCCAGAAAGCCCGGTTTGTTGGCCAACGCTATGTTCAGTTTTTCCTGTGGTATTTTGAATTGATTAGCTGTTTCTGCCAGCAATTCTTCCCTGGTTATACAGTGGTAGTTCAGTTCTTTAGAGACGCGATCAGCTATTGCCTGTCCACCACTGTATGTTCCTCTGGATATAGTTATAATAGCCATGGTATCCTCCTGTTCCCCTGTGCTTGGTCAGATATTATTATAGATCAGTCGATGCGTGCGTTCAATGCATCATCTAGTGCACTGCTATAAGCCCGATTGCCGAAACAGCAATCATAAAAGCGATCCAGAAGCACCCAATTGCCCAGCCATACGATTTCTCCTTGAACAGAAAAATCAGTCCGGCTGCTATCGTAGCAAAGAATCCACAGGCGCATCCGAGGCACAGTCCGAACTGGGTAAGTCCATCGCCAGTGGTGAAGTTGTCCTTCCAGAAATGGCCGCCCGCTACGCCGTCCTTTGCGTCCTGCCAGATGGTTTCTTCGCCGACTTCTCCATGAGCGTCTTTTGAGTATGATTGGTCAACACCGATCATCAGGGTAACGGTGTCTGCTTCTTTGTCAATCGCCCGCATAATACCTGTTTCCTGGTTGTGATCATCCTTGATTACTATAACAGGCTCATCGATTGCGGTAACTTCTGATTCAGCTTCCGTTGAATAGTTGTTCAGCAAACCGGCGGTAATGGTTATTGTTTTAGCGCTCTGGTCAACAGCGGCGATGATAGCTACTTCTTCTACATCTTTAGCTTCAATCAGGATTGTTTGGGCAACCTCGAAATCTTTGATTCTCTCTATACTTAGCACGGTATCACCGGCGCTCACACTTTGAATCAGCGCTATCCCGGATTCATCTCTCAGGTTATCCATGACTGTTTCAAAATCACCGGTGTCCTTAAGGTGCAATACTGTATCACCAGCGGTTATATCCGCATCTATCTCTATGACAGATTCTGCTGCCATTCCATCAAAGATGTCCTGCATCAGAAAATGCGGGTTGAGGACATTTTCGTCCATATCAACAAATGCGACCACCGGCCCAACTATGCACAGGATAGCGCATAATATCGTAATCCAATATACAACTTCACCGAATACTCTTTGAGAAAGCGGTACTGCAGGTCTTTCTATCATGATGACCTCCTCATCGGGTTAGGAAGCTTACCCATGATTGCCAGTACAACAAGTACAATGATAATCAGGAATACTCCCGCATTGACCGCAATCGGCACTTCACCTATTACTTCAAGCTTGAAAAGCCCTTTGGTGATTAGTGCAAAACTGGTGAAGAAAAGGAGTCCAATGAGTATGAAGCGAACGAACCCAGCTTTGATCTTGATGAGCAGGTGGGCACCGGTGATACCCCCCAGAACCTGCCCTACCAGCCACGGCGCGGCAAACAACGGGATGATAGCGCCCTTCAGCAGGTAAGGCCAGACAGCGATACAGTCGCCCATGCCCAGCAATACACCGCTACAGGCAGCCGCCACTTTGAGTGGAACACCCATGACCATGTTCATCGCCGGGACGGCAGCCCAGCCGCCACCCATGCCGAAGAAACCGGAAAGGAGGCCGACAATCATGATTGCCCCCATCCCAGCAACGGCACGCTTAATCTCATAGTTCATTACCTTGCCCATTGATGCTTCATAGTAAGGCATCGGGATGCCGAGTTTCCTGGTGAAATTATCCACTTTGCCAACTTCAGGCCATTCCATTTTGGTTCCACCCCAAACGAAATACCCGGCAATACAGATGACTATGCCTCCGAGTGCCAGCCTGACTATTGCCTCCCCGGCTTCTCCCATGCTGGAGGCCATCATGATTGCCCCCATAGCACCCAAAAAGGCACCAATGCCATATGATGTAGCCAGCAAGATACAAAGCTTAAGATTGGCCAGCCCCCTTTTCATAAATGGCCCGGTCGATACCAGGCCACTGAACATGGCTACTATCAGGCCGGTGGCCCTCACGATAAGACTGTTGACATCGGTAAAAGCCAGCATGATAGGCGTGAAGATCACTCCTCCTCCAATACCGGCGATGACTGCGATCAGTGCAATCACAAAACTTAGCAGGAAAAATCCGACAAGGATCATGGTTATAGTTCCTGCTGACATCCCGTCATCGGGAGTATCAATGCCGCCGGATATCAGACCCATCGCGATGTAGCCGACAACGATTAGTATCAGCATCACGAGGATCTCAATAACAGGCGATTTGAAAAACTTACTCATACAAACTCGCTCCTTTCATAGAATGGATATTAATAATCTGCACATACCTATCTTGTTGGTGAAGATTAGGAAAGGAATTTGCAGGTCACCAAGGAAGGTTAATGCAGCTGAAAAATTGTGGTAGTAAATAGAATTCAACAAGTGCTATTCAGTGCACCAGGTTCCAGATTTGCGGTTTTTCTTCGGCAGGTATCATTGTATGGTATCCACCTCCAAATTGAGCTCGGTATAAAGCTCTCTATTATATTCGTCAATGTGCATTATCACACGTTTCAATACTGGTGTCATCGTATATATGCGCAGAAAACTCTAGGCAATAATACGGAGTCTTGCTATCGATGGACTGCTTCGTAAAGTGAGTTTGAAACGAAGAGTTTTTAATAATTCGCACAATTTGGCATATGTGAGTAATTGTGATGTAACGAGAAGTTTGTGCGAGAAGGTGTGAGAATGATTTTGAAAGAACAGGGGGTAACCACATTATGTGCTACCCCCTGCGAGTCTGTCTTTTCCTAGAGCCCTCTGCCCGTATAGTAGGACCACGTTGTAGCGGTAAGTCTGTAGAAAATATGGGCCGCTTTAGTGAAAGGTAAGTAGATAAAAAATTCAAACATGAAAACCAAGTGAATTAGGTAAGCCCAGTATGTACCTGTTTCCCATTCTGCTACTCGAATGATCCAGGTGGCCAGTCCGCTTAACACCGTGAGGCCGAGCAATATAAGCAGGAACCAGTCACCAAGGCTGGATTTACCTGCATCCGGGTCAGACGTTCTCCTGATTATAGCCAGCGATATACCGGCCGTAACTAGCACAGTCCCGATGATACCGGCTATCTTTGTTACGCTAAAAATGCCCCAGGGAGATTCCCAGTGATAGTCGAGATCGAAGATTACTGGTATATAGTGTAAAATTGCAGTAACGCCCGTTGCGATGAGTAGCGCGATACAACCATAAAATATACCCAAGTGAGCGTAGTAAACTGTTTTGTTTGTTTCACACTTCTTGAAGTTGGCATGTTTTACTATTTCGAACACTGAGGCGACCAGACACTGGAACAGTGTCAGTCCGGTACGTGATGTCTCCGGTACGGAAGACATCAGTCCCTTCCAGAATTTACGGATTCCGAGTCCCAGTATTCCAAATACGAAGGCGAACATAATGAACATGCCGATGTCGCCGTGTATATCCGGGATATAATCATCGAGCACAATAACTGACTCGCCGACTTCCCCACCTTCATCCGCAGTATAGGCGCTGGTAAGACCTTCTTCCAGGGTAACCGAATGGGCTTCTTCATCAATGTTAGCTACAACAGCTGATTCATCGTTGTTAGCATCTTTAATTAAGATTTCTTGCCCAATGTCAAAGTGCTCAACGTCGTCTACTTGCAGTACAGTCGATCCGGCTGTGACATCAGCGGTTAAATCTGTTTCTTCGTGTATTGGGACGAAATTATTGGGATAATGTAAATCTCCCCAAATCTGTAAATATGCCATGAAGAGCAGGATGGGAATGACAATCAGAAGCGGCAGGTATCTGGCTGAAGAGAACGCCTTGCCCAGAAAACCGGGAACCGCGCAATTAGCGATAACCTGTTCTCTGAGAGCTGCCATTACCTCGCCGGGTTTGGCATCTCGGGGGCAATTAATGGAACAGTCTCCACAGCGCTGGCAAATCCAGATATCCGGGTCATTGAGGAGTTTGTCCTTGAGTCCCCATTGAGCCCAGATCATTTCTTTTCGAGGAAAGGGACTGTTATCTGGAGCCAGGGTGCACATGACGGTGCAGGTACTGCACTGATAACATTTCTTCAGTGAGTCCCCGCCACGGCCCATTACCTCTTCAACGAACTTTTTATCCGGTTTGATACGCTGCCTTTCATCCATATATAATCCTCCGGATTGGCTGTCAGCTTTCAGGGGCCAGCTATCAGACCCGACCCTCGACACCTGATCCCTGATCAGATCGCTTCTGCGACCAATTCAGATATGTCTTTAACTTTGAGTACGTCCTCTTTACCGGTTACCAGTAGGGCGTCGTCGAACATGAGCATGCAGTAGGGACAAGCCACTGCCAGTATCTCGGCTCCGGCCTCGAGTGCCTGCTCCACTTTCATTTCGGCGAACCTCTCTCCGACCGGTGTCTCCATCCAGACCCTGCCTCCACCGCCACCACAGCAAATAGCGTTCTGGCGGTTATCGGCAAACTCGATGAGTTCCACTCCCGGGATGGCCTGTAAAACACGGCGCGGCGCTTCATATTCATCGTTGTGGCGTCCCAGGTAGCAAGGATCGTGATAGATAACCTTGGCTTTGACTTCCTTGGAGAAGGTCAATTTACCATCCTGAATCAGTTGATCCAGCAATTGGGTATAATGAGTAACTTCGAATTCGGCACCTAGATCGGGATATTCATTTTTAAATGTATGATAGCAATGCGGAGATGTAGCGATAACCTTTTTGGCTCCGGCGAATGCTTCGATGTTGCTCTGTGCTAGGCTCATAAACGTCGTTTCGCTTCCAGCCTTGCGTACACTCTCTCCGCAGCATTTCTCGGCATTGCCGAGTGCACCGAAATCGACTCCAGCTTTGCTGAGGACTTCAGTAGTGGATTTGGCCATTCTGCGGATTTTACCATCGAAGGCTGGAACGCAGCAGGAGAAGTAAAGATATTCGGTTTCGGGAGTGAAAGCTTTTACTCCAGCTGCTTCCATCCAGCTACCACGTTTGTCATCCGCTTCGCCCATAGGGTTACCCAGTGCGGCGATGTTTTTAACGCTCATGCGCAGTGAATCGGGAACTTTGGCTACGCCCATCTCGGCGATGATTTTACGGAATGCCCGCATTACATCAATAATTTCCACTCCGCGTGGACAGCGAGAAACACAGGCGCCACAGGTGGCGCACTGCCAGATATCTTCCTCGCCAAAATCGATCAAACCCAGTTGGGCCTTATGCATAATGGTCCGCACCGAAAAATTCCTGACCAGATTCCATGGGCAGGTGCCGGTACAGGTACCGCACTGATAACAAATTTTAAATAGAGCTTGATCCTCTTCCTGCATTAGCAGTATATCTACGGTTTCTTTGTCAGGAGCTACACTCATGTCTGATCTCCTTGAAATCTATTTCGGAAAAATCCCAAAAGTCAAATTACAATTTCCAAATAATTTCCAAGGTTCCAAGCTCCAATTAGTCTCGCGGTTTTTGGCCATTGAGATTTGTTTGGAACTTGGGCCTTTGGAATTTGTGATTTTCTCTAGAAATCCTTCATGGGATTGGGGCCAAACGGCTCAAGCGTTTCCATGAAGTCATCGAAAATCTGAGGAACTTTGTCCCATTCGTCTATCTGCAACTGGTGAACCTCAACGCGTTCGGCCTCGAGCATCAGCCTTTGCAGAGTTTCGGCAATCTTGCTGGCTCTGGTTTCGGCCAGTTCGCTTCCCTTCATGTAATGGCACTGGTAGTCATCGCCATGGACGCATCCGATCAGCAGTACGCCGTCAAAGCCTTTATTCATAGCGTCACTGATCCAGATGAGGTTGATCGACCCCAGGCATCGCAGCGGGATAACCCTGACCCACGGATTGTACTGAATTCGATTTATACCGGCAGTATCCAGCGCTGGGTAAGCATCGTTTTCGCACATGAAAGCCAGGATCCTCGGTTTCTCTTCGTCCTCTTCGGGTACCTCAATAGCCTTCACCATCGAGCCGATGATATCAACGGAGTAATCCTTGAATGAAATGATCCTTTCCGGACAGGCGCCCATGCAGATACCGCAGCGGCGGCAGCGAGTCGGGTTGGGCAGCGGGTTGGTCTTTTCGTCCTCATTGTACATACCGAAAGGACATTCTATGGTACAGCGTTTGCACTGGGTACATCGCTGCATAAATAGATCGGGGAATGATTTATCCCAGGTTCTGGGGTGCACCGCCATTCCCTTGGCAGTCTGTTCCACGCATTGAATGGCTTTAAGCGCAGCACCGGCAGCGTCATCGGCACATGCCGCGGTATCCTGTGGCTGTCTCAAACAACCGGCGGCATAGATACCCGTTCGCCGCGTTTCGTACGGGAAGCAGATGAAATGGGAATCCGGGAATCCGTATTTGAGTGTAGGAAGCTCGGGTCCCTGTCGGTATCCCAGGCCCAGAGCCGGTTCGGCATACATACCGGAATCCTCTTGTACCGGGACCTCTTCCTTGGTTTCCGGATCGTATTCTGTCTTAAGGGTTTCGGGAAGGGAGTTGGGAACCATTCCTGTCGCCAGAACAACCAGGTCCACTTCTACGGCGATGTCTTCGCCCAGAAGGGTATCATTGACCTCAACTGTGATCTTGCCGCCATTCGGTGAAATGCTGTTCACATCACCCTTGGCTAGGAAAATGCCCGTTTCCTCCTGAGCGCGCTTGTAGAAATCTTCATACTGGGCAGGGGTTCGCATATCTTTATAGAATATGTATGCCTCTGCCTCAGGGTTTTGTTCGGTCAGGTAAAGTGCCTGCTTCAGCGAAGTCATGCAGCAGGTCGATGAACAATAGGCCAAATGATCTTTATCTCTTTGACCTGCACATTGAATGAACGCCACACTCTGGGCTTCTTTCCCATCGGATGGACGTACGATGCTGCCGCGCTGGGCCATCTCTTCCATTTGGAGATTGGTGATGACGTCAGGTGACTTGCCGTAACCAAGGTTTTCCAGCTTACTTGCATCGTAAGGCTTGAATCCGGTTGCTTGAACAATGGCGCCAACTTTGAAGGTGTCGCCGTTTTTAAGGGTAACGTTGAAAATGCCCGGGCTACCTTCTGTCTTTTCAACCTCAGTTCCGACGTGAATAGTAACCTTGGAATTAGCTTCAACCTCTTTAATCTTGTCTTCAATGCCAGTTCCCTGTAGTTCTTTGTAAGGAGACACTTTAGGATACAGCTTGCTTAGCTTGTTGACCATGCCACCGAGCGCAGATTCCTTCTCTACCAGATGAGCGGTATAGCCTGCTTTGGCTACATCCAGCGCGGCGCAGATTCCAGTGATTCCGCCGCCGACTACCATAATATCTTTACTGAACTCTTCTTCCGGCTCATAGGCATCGGGAAGAGTAGCTTTCAAGGTCTTGACGCATCCCATCCGAATATTGTCTTCGGCAAGCATTTGGGTATCTTCATCACCCGGGGTGTGACACCATGCCACATGCTCTCTGAGATTGACGCGTTCAAGGACTACAGGGGCTTCAAAGGTGAATTCCTGAACTTTGGTACGTGATGAACAGGCAGCAATGACGATTCCATCAAGGCCTTCGCCACTGATATCGCCATTAATGAGAGCAATGCCCTCTTCATTACATAAGCAAGCGTGAGTTTTGCCAACTGCTGCTTTGCCTTCTTTGGTTGCTATGCCGGCCAGGCCCTCAACATCGACGGCGTCGCCTATGCCGCAACCACTGCAAATATAACATCCAAACTTCTCAGCCATTATGCTCCTCCACCTACTACGGATTGGATTGCCTTGATGGTTGCCCCGGTGGCATCCATTACCGAGTTGGAAACATCGGTTGGCTTCTTGGCGCAGCCGGCGCCAACGATTCCCGTGTTTTCGGGAGATACAAATCCGTACTCATCGTAATTGATGTCGCCCGGCACCTTTGAGGGGACAAGCCCTGTGGCCAGTACCACCATGTCGAATTCGGGACTGATCTTATTTCCCGCGGCGATATCCTCAACTTCAAGTTTAAGATTGCCGTTGGCTACTTCGGTGATTTTGGCTACCTTACCTTTAATAAGGGAGACATTTTCCATCTCCTGAACTTTGACGAGGAAATCTTCCAGGTATCCCATAGCCCGGATATCGATGTAAAACATGGAAATCTGAGCATCCGGGTACTGTTCTTTGACGTAGTTGATCTGCTTGAGCGAACCCATACAACAGACACCGGAGCAATAGGGCAGATGATTCTGATCCCTGGAACCGGCGCACTGGACAAAGGCGACGCTCTTCGGCTCGGCACTATCGGAGGGCCGCAGAATCTTGCCCTGCGTGGGGCCATCGGTAGCAGCCAGCCGTTCCATCATCACATTGGCGATGACGTTCGGAGCCTTGCCGAAAGCGAGATTATCCAGGTTGTTGGCTTCGTAAGGAGTCCAGCCGGTAGCCACCACAACTCCACCGGCCTTTATGTTCAGCGTCTCTTCAGACATGTCCAAATCGATCGCGTTGTATTCGCAAACTTCTTTGCACTTGCCGCAGCCGTCGCAGGCTTCTTTATTGATGGCATACTTCTGCGGGAAAGCCATTCCATTAGGAATATAAATAGCTTTGCACTTGTCCATCCCGTAGTTGAATTCGTTGGGAATTTCTATCGGACAAGCCTCCACGCATTTGCCACAGGCAGTGCAATTGTCATTCACCATTCGAGGGGTCACCTTGACGGTTGCCTCGTAATCCCCTGGCTGGCCGGAGATGTTTTCCACCTCAGCCTGGGTGATGATCTTGACTTTCGGATTCATTTTCATCCGTCTGTAGTTAATCTCCAGTCCGCAATCCGGGACACAGAGTTTGGGGAAGTAGGAGTTCATCTTGGTGACCCTACCGCCGAGATATGGGGTTTGCTCGACCAGCGTAACATCGTATCCGACTTCTGCAGCTTCAATTGCTGCGGTCAGGCCGCTGATGCCTCCCCCGATAACTAAAATTTCTTGAGAGCCCATGTTACCTCCCTCATATAATGTATAAATACCTATTCGTCTGTCTTCCAGCCTAAAGATTGTGCACTTTTTTCGATTTCCGTATCTTTGATAATCATAGTATCTTCACGAAATAATGCAAACCTTAACCATTTGGTGATTGCAAATTCGAGTAGTGCTTCGTCATCTGTCTTCAGTTGGTCAACTACTTCGTCTTTAATCTCAAATCGGTTCAAAAACGTGCTTTCAAAAACCACCTTGCGGAACCCGTCCAGGTCATAGCAGGCGGTGAAAAACATCTGAATCTTACCTTCATCGAGTTCCTTTTTCTCCTGAAGATGTGGATGCAGTGTGAACTGCATATAGGATTCCGATTTTTTATTGAATGTGCCGACGTCCTGGCTATCCATCCATTCCTTGATGGTCAGTTCGTTATCTTCCTTAAATCCTTTACAGAGTGTATCAGATTCGTCAACGATGAAGCAAAACTCTTCACCTTCATCACCGACCCCTGTTTTTGAGGATGCCAGCCCTATGGGATACATCCGGCAGGCCCAGGGACGATCATCGTATATCGAACAGATTCCATCATCAGAAACAAAAGGGCACTTCTTTTCTTCATCCTCGGTCATCTTGAGCAGGACAACAGGCAGTTGGTTTTCTTCGAGTGAAAGTGGGATAGTGTGTTCTTTCAGGAATTCGGAGGAAGAAACCCTCAGTGCGTTTTTCATGCGCAGAACATCGTAAGGTGTGAGGAAGATATTTACGTTTGCACAACACTTGCCGAAGCAGGGAACGTTGGGATGACAGGCGAATTTGAACTTGTCCTCAACAGCGAGCCTCTGAGCATCTCTAAGGATTTTTTCTTTGTAGGCTTCAAAATTTTCCATATTATTCATTAAGAAGACTCCAGGCACCATTTAACAGGTACCTGGAGTCTTCGTTTTACTACGCTTTAGCTCCTGGTATCACTATACTCCAAATATGTATTATCAATTAGCAAATGGTGTGGATCTTGCGATCAAGCAACTTGAACTCGCCGTTTTCCAGCTTGATATTGATGAACTTCAACCAGTTGGCATCGTCCATCTTCGGGGTATCAGCCCTGAAGTAGTAGCCGGGCCAGCGGGTTTCTTCGCGCGCGTACATGGTACGGATGTGGGTCTGGGCTTGCATCGTGCGATGCAGGCACTCGTGAGCCCTCAACAGTTCATGAAGGTCGCGGGCTGCCAGCTTTTCGGAATCTTCATCAAGGAAGGTGAGAAGCTCTAGGCCGATGTCCATCAACGGCTTGTTGGTGGAGAAATTGGCAATCACGCCACCAGCGTACTCGTCCATGATTTTCTGTAGTCTGTACATGTACTGTTCGGGGACGATGTAGTTCTCGTTGATGTCCGGGTCGGTGGTAATATCACAGGATTCGGCGAAAACATCGGTTGGCTGAAGGGTAATCTTCTTGGCCGCTTCAACCTGTCCGGCATCTACATTAGGCTGAGAGTTGTTATCAACAATGTAGGCGATGGCTGCCTTGGCGGCAATTCGTCCTTCGGTCAGGGAACCATCGGAGAACTTGTGACTGGAAGCACCGGAGGCATCACCAGCGGCGAAGAGGCCTTTGGTGGTGGCCATGCGGTTGTAGCCCCAGAAGTAGTCAGCCTTGGAATCGGCAGTCTGCAGATCCTCAGGACCGGAGAGCCATGCACCGGAAGCGCCGGAGTGGGAACCGATGAAGTAAGGATCGCAAGCCTGCAACTCGGAAGGCTTCTCTTCAGGAGCGGTATTCGTGCCGGCCCACAGGATAGCCTGGGAAATGGTCATATCCAGGAAGTCTTCCCATGCCTCGGACTCGACCTCTTTGAGTCGTTTCTTCTGGGCTTTCGGATCCGGTTCGGAATCGACGATGGCTTTAATGGCCTCTTCGGTTCTCATGTAGGCGGGGCCCTTACCTGTGGAGGTGTCCATCATCATGAGCCAGTTTCTGAGGTTGGCCGGGATGGGCTTGACCAGTCCGTAGGGAGCCCACTTCTCGAGCTCGTCTTTGTGCTCGACCATGTACTCGCCACCAAGGGCGGTGGTAGCACGGGATTTGAACAGGAGGAACCATGCGCCAACCGGACCATAAGCATCCTTAAAGCGGACCGGGATGAAGCGAACTTCCTGACAGGTGTGCTCGGCGCCGGCCTTCATCATGAAGTAGACGCTGGAGCCGCTGTTGAACGGGGGATACCAGCTGCGGCCGAAGCCTTCACCAGTGGACCTGGGCTTGAAGACGTGCACTGCGCCACCAAGGGCACAGAAGACAGCTTTGGCCTTGAAGATATAGAACTTGTTCTCACGAGTGCTGAAACCAACAGCACCAGCGATCTTGTCGCCATCCATGAGAGGCTCGGTGATGAACACGCGCTCATAAATCTCGCCCGCGTCGCCCAGTTCGGCCATCGCGTTCTTGGCTGCTTCAGCAACGATGATCTTATAGGACTCACCATTGATCATGAGCTGCCAGGCGCCCTCAAATACGTAGTTGCCATCGGCATCGGTCCAGATGGGGAGTCCCCACTTCTCAAAAAGGTGGACTGTGCCATCAACGTGCCTGGCGATGTCATAAACCAGGTCCTCACGGCTGACGCCCATCAGGTCCTGGCGGACATAGTTTACATAGTCTTCGGGACTTCGGCCTTTGGCCTTCATTCCCACGTACTGGTTCAAAGCGGAAAGACCCATGGCAACTGCGCCGGAGCGGTCCATGGCGGCTTTATCCACTATGGTAACTTTTACATTGTTCTTCTTGGCCCAGTAGGCTGCTTCAACGGCAGCGCCACAGGAGGCCATTCCACCACCGATAATCAGAAGATCAGTGGTAACTTCTACAGTTTCGAAATCGGTTGATTTTAGTGTCATTTTTAATCGCCTCCTATATTATTTTTTGAGTGTCGGTAGAGCATCAATGTACAGACACTCAGGCTCGCTCATGAGAATCGGGCTTTTGAGATCGTCCGCTGCCGGATCAGTCTTGAATCCGCCATCGGGTACAGCGGTGCCTTCCGGAGTGGTCCTGATGGGGAACTTGAATCGCTTCAGGGTTCCATTTCTGAATTTGATAGTCCACATGATATCCTCGGAACCTCGGAGCGGAGTGGCCTGCGCGCCCAGGGGCACGAAGTCCGCATAACCTCTGACCGCCATTGCCTGCTGTGGGCAAATCTTCACGCAGCACATGCACTCCCAGCACATCTTGGGGTCGCGGTTGGAGGCCTTCATGGTCTCTTTGTCCAGGACCATCAGGTCATTGGGACAAATGTGCATGCAGGCGGTCTTGTCCTGGCCTTTGCAGCCATCGCATTTCTCTGTGATTACATAACTTGGCATACATTCCTCCTTTAATAATTTACATTAGGATTTGAATCGCGATTTAGTTACATTTCTTAATTACCGCGCCTCACCTCCTCTTAACAACATTTTTCTTTTTTGGTATTCCTAATTTCTTAAATCTGTGCTTTGTTTTAGTCGGTTTCGCTCTGGTAATGTCCCATCAGTATCTTGGCAACTTCCGGCCTGGCGAATTCACCAGGCAGATCCTGTCCGGCAGCCAGCATTTCACGAACCTTTGTTCCCGAAAGCATCAGATAATCCTCATTGCTGTGGGGGCAATCGCGCATCATCACAATAGCTTCGCACTTTTTGCACCAAACAGTATGGTCACCCCTGTAAACATCGATCAGCAGGGCATCCTTCGGGATTTCATCGAAAATGGTCTGGGCGTCGAAAGGACCGTAGTAATCGCCAACGCCAGCATGGTCGCGACCGGTGATCAGGCAGGTTGCGCCCATATTCTGGCGGAATATTGCGTGCAGTAATGCTTCACGCGGGCCGGCATAGAGCATATCAAAACCGTAGCCGGTAACTTCTGCAGTGTTGGGCTCGAAATAGAGTTCCACCATTTTGCGGATGCAGCCATCGCGAACATCGGCGGGAATGTCACCCTTCTTTAGTCTACCCAGCAACATGTGAATGACAGCGCCATCAGCATTGGTTGACTTCATGGCCATCTTGGTGAGCTCTTCATGCGCCCGGTGCATGGGGTTACGGGTCTGGAATGCTACAACTTTCTTCCAGCCGTTCTTTTTGATCATCTCCCGAATCTGCATGGCAGTGCGGAAAGTCTCCGGGAACTCTTTTTCGAAGTAGGAGTAGTTGAGCACCTGGATCGGACCGGAGATGAAGGTCTTGCCGACGCTCATCCAAGCGGCCACACCGGGGTGTTTTTCATCGGTGGTGCCGTAGACCTTCTGGGCGATGTCTTTCATTTGCTCATCGGTGGCTTCCTCGATTTTCTCCACATCCTGAATGGCGACAACCGGGTTGCCATCTACATTGGGATCTTTGATCGCAATTCTCTTGGCGTCTTTGATCGCACTGGCATCCTTGACCACGTTTACAACGGGTGTGGGCCAGAAAAGGCCGTTTTTGAGTTGCATTTTGTCAGCAACGCTGATAGCTTCTTCCAGACCCATGAAGCCGGTAAGGGGGTTGAAATAACCGCTTCCCATCATCACTGCATTTGCAGCTGCTTGGGAACATACAACTATTGAAGGTAAAGACCCAGCTTCTTTTTCCAGTTCTGTTCTTTTTGCGTTATCTGCAACATACAGCGGGTTCAAAGTGTCTGAACCATGGGGTTTAATCAGTTCGTCTGTCATTTCCTCTCCAAATTTATAGATTTGTGGTTTGGGGTTCTTTGTTCGATAGGAATACGAAATAGGTATAAGACCCCAAAATACCGTGTCAATACTATCATCGATGTCAATACAGGGGCATCGGCTGGCCGACTTATTTCTCGCCGAGGAAAAGACCTAAAAGGAGCTTTTAGTTTCTAGGTATATTGGCGTAGGACCTATATACCGGTGTAGGTAAATAACGCTATGGGGGTTGAATACCCGGAGAAACTGGGTTTCAAAAGACGGTTAATTACTTGTCAAGTTGCGACTGGCTATTGTACTGCGGTATAATGTAAAGTGCTATGTGTGCTGACAAAATAAGAATCATTATTGCCGATGACCACAAAGTTGTGCGTGAAGGCACCCGGGAGCTTTTGCAGAAGGAGAATGATCTGGAGGTTGTTGGTGAAGCCGGGGATGGGGAAGAGGCGGTCGATCTGGTCAAAAAGCTCAAACCAGATGTTGTCATAATGGATATTGCCATGCCTCGTCTAAATGGCATCGAGGCTACTAAACAGATCAAGGAGTTGTTTCCCCGGATGGCAGTACTGATTCTGACGGGTTATGACTATGACCAATATGTTTTTGCACTTTTAGAAGCTGGTGCTGCTGGTTATTTACTCAAAGATGTTCGTGGCCAGGAAGTAATTGAGGCTGTGCGTGCAGTACATGCGGGAGAATCGGTACTTCACCCGGTAGTGGCACGCAAGGCGCTGGATCACTTTGTACATCCGGAGAGCAAAGGAGAAACCCCCAAATTCCAGGCTCTGACCGATAGAGAGATAGAGGTACTCCGGCTGGCTGCCAAAGGACATGGAAATAAAGAAATTGCTGCTGAGCTTGATCTTAGCGTCCGCACCATTCAGGCACATTTGGGGAATATATTTAATAAACTGAAGGTAGGCTCTCGCACCGAAGCAGTAATTATCGGTTTGAAAAATGGCCTGCTGACGTTAGATGACATCAAGGAAGACGATTAACCCTACTCTCCGTTGGACGCAAGTCTATTGATGATCGAATATCTTTCTTTCGTTACTCTTTCCTGAAGTTACTTCGAATTACTATATGTGACACTTGATTCCATGAAGTGAACTGGGGCATACCATGAAAAAAGGTGCAAACAAGAAACAGGATACTCGCCAACAAATGACCTCACAAAACAACGCTCCGTGCAAATCCGGCTTTTCTTCCGATTTGGATGAGGCATGCGCGGGCAGACGGATAGAGCAAAAACTGGCGGAACTTAGTGACATTTCAAATTTGATCACGGAGTCCCTTGAGGATCGGAATGCTCTTTTATTGGCTGCTGACAGGGTTACTCAGATAATGGATTCAGATGCCATTATTGTCTACCTGATTGAAGAAGACAGTAATGAGCTTGTGCTGGAGTTATATAGGGGTGTATCCGATGATTTTGTTAACGGAGTTAAGAGGATCAGTGTTGGAGAAGGATTCAATGGCAAAGTGGCTGAAACGGGCCAACCTTTAATGGTGGATGATGCTACAACAGATCCACATTGTAGTAAAGACATAGTAGTGACGGAGGGAATTAAATCCCAGTTGATAGTACCATTAAGATCCAAGGGTAACGTAATCGGCACGGTTTGTGTGGCAAGGCGCGAATCTGAGAACTTCTATGCTGATGAAGTCGGGTTGCTAAGTAGTATCGGTAATCAGATTGGTGCTACCCTGGAAAACGCGAGACTTTATCAGGATATGAAGCGGACGTTGAAGCAATTACAACAGTCAGAGGAAAGGTACCGCGATCTCTTCGAAAATGCCAGTGATGCAATATGGATGCACAACCTTGAAGGTGAAACGCTCACTGCTAATCAGGCTTGCGAAAAAGTAACAGGTTATTCAACAAAAGAACTCAAGGAAATGCCAATTGATATGCTCATGGATCTTTTTGGCAAGTCATGCGTTGATCATATAGAAGAGGGATTACTTCATGATGAACCTATCGATCATCGCTGTGAAGTGAGACTGGACAGGAAAAACGGGACGAAAGCGATTGTGGAAATCACTACGAGCCTGGTTATCCATGATGGCAAAGCCATAGGTTTTCAGCACGCTGCCAGGGATGTGACGGAAGAGAGGCGGATGCAGGAAAATCTTCGTTACTATCTTCAACAAGTGACGAGAGCTCAGGAGGAGGAGCGCAAAAGAGTTGCCCGGGAATTACATGATGAAACGCTTCAGAATCTCATTGTTATCTCGCGTCAACTTGATAAAATCACGTCCAGCGAAGCCCTATGGGAGGAAAGCCTTGAAGTGGTGCGTGGGTTAAAAAAACAGATCGAGACTGCCGTGCAGGAAATACGACGTTTCAGTCATGATCTTCGCCCTTCAGTATTGGACGACCTGGGATTATTACCGGCGCTAGAGTTGTTAGCCGATGATTTAGAGAAACAGGGGATTGCTACGGCTTTCAAAGTCATCGGGGAAGCAAGGCGGCTTACCCCTGAGGCAGAGGTGATGCTGTTCCGGATTGCGCAGGAAGCAACGAGGAACGTTTGGAGACATTCGGAGGCTTCAATTGCGGAGCTGACCCTGGAATTTGTTAATTCCAGCTTGAAGATGAGCATCATGGATAATGGCAGAGGTTTCAGATTGCCACAGAGTCTTGGGGACCAGGCAAGCAAGGGTAAGTTAGGCTTAGCTGGAATGCAGGAGCGAGCAAGGTTGCTCGGTGCTACTTTAAAACTGAAATCAAAACCTCGTATGGGAACGACCATAGTCGTTGAAGTAAAAGTATAGATATTGCCTCTTGGATGTTTGTTTCTTCTTTGCTACAAGATCAATGGCCGTTATTAATCCCACAATGTATAAAAATACTCACAGGAGGTCGTTAGACCGGAACTAGGCATTTATGCTTAGAAGCCTAAATGCTTTCTAGGCCTTTTCTTTGGTAAAAAAGTAAGTCGCCCAGCCGATGCTCCCGGGTATTACGGGTGTTACGATTATCGTATATATGTTATAAATAAAAGAATGGGTGGAAGTGGGCGTTAATTACAGCTATGTCCTAAATGATTGACCTCTTGAAGCTGTCTGGAAGGCATCCAAGGGGTTATTGTTGTGGTTTTAGGAGATATTAATTTAAGGAGGTAAATTTATGAGTGAAACTCCAATGATGGATGAACTCGAAAAGGGGCCATGGCCCAGCTTCGTGACTCAGATCAAAAGAGCAGGAGAATCCAAGGCGCTGATGGCAGAGTCTTCTAAAGATCTTCTCAGGCAGCAAGAAACGGCTTTCAAGGAAAAGCAGGGCCTGTGGAAACATGGGGGAATCGTTGGCGTGAAGGGCTATGGTGGTGGTGTGATCGGCCGATATCATATGAGGCCGCAAGATTATCCCGGGCTTGAGCATTTTCATACAATGCGTGTCAACCATCCATGTGGCTGGTTCTACACCACGGACAAGCTGCGGGAAGTGTGCGATATTTGGGATAAACATGGTAGCGGATTAACCAACTTCCATGGGTCTACGGGAGATATCATTTTCCTGGGGACTAACACGGAACATTTGCAGCCTATTGCTGATGACCTGTCCGAAAAGGGATGGGATATCGGAAGTTCCGGTTCTGCGCTTAGAACGCCGACTGGCTGCGTTGGCCCCGCAAGGTGCGAATATGCATGCTTTGATACCCTGGATTTCATACATGATGTCACCAATACATTCCAGGATGAACTGCACAGACCGCCGTTTCCCTACAAAACGAAGATCAAAGCTTCAGGTTGCTGCAATGACTGTGTAGCTGCCATGGGCAGGTCTGATACAGCAGTGATAGGTACCTGGAGAGACGAGCTCAGGATCGATAATGATGCTGTCAAGGAATACATGGATAGCGGTATGAATGTCCAGACTTTGGTTGTAGACAATTGTCCTACAGAGGCTTTGGAGATGGTAAACGGCAAACTCGAGCTGGCAAGAGCCGAGGATTGTACTCGGTGCATGCACTGTATCAATATGATGCCGAAGGCTGTGAGACCCGGTGTTGACAAAGGCGCCACCATACTTTGTGGAGCAAAAGCGCCCGTGCTTCACGGCGCTGTTTTGTCCACGGTAATCATTCCCTTCATGAAGATGGAATCTCCCTACACCGAGTTTAAAGAATACTGGGAAAAAGCTATGGACTGGTGGGACGAAAACGGTAAGGTAAGAGAGAGAATTTCTGAGCTTATTGACCGGGTAGGCCTGGATACATTCCTAAAGCACATGGATATTGAGCCTGTCCCGCAAATGGTTAAAACACCAAGAGCCAATCCATACATCTTCTGGCGAGACGAAACACCGCCTGGCTTGGATGAATTCAAAAAGTACATTCATTGATGTAACCCTGAGTTCAAGGTATTAGGTCGCGAGAGCGATTAGCACATTATAATTTAAGGAATTCTATTAGGGAGGAAAAACTAAATGGCAATAACCGATATAGGCCCTCCGGATTTTAGGAACCATCTCCCGGAGGTAATCAAGAAAAATTACGGCACTTGGAAGTATCATGAGATCGTCAAGCCCGGTGTGCTGAAGCATGTAGGCGAGTCTGGTGACGAGCTTTATTCGATTCGTGTGGGCTCAGCAAAGCTGGTATGTACCGATTTCATCCGCGATCTTTGTGAGATTGCTGACAAGTATTGCGATGGCAAGATGAGGTTTACCAGCCGATACAACCCCGAATTCCTCACAGATAAGGCAGAAAACGTAGATCCTATTATCGAGGCAGCAAAGAAAATTGGGCTGCCCGTAGGTGGAACCGGCAGGGGTATATCCAATATGATTCATACCCAGGGATGGATACACTGCCACACCCCGGCCACAGATGCATCCGGAATGGTTAAGGCTATTATGGATGAACTGTATCCTTACTTCGTTGGTGAGAAGACCCTCCCCAACAAGCTTAAACTTTCTTTGGCCTGCTGCCTGAACATGTGTGGTGCTATCCATGCAACTGACTTGGCTATTGTGGGTGTGCATACTGCCATTCCGGCTGTAATCGATGAAACCTTTGATGCCCAGTGCGAAACGCCGACTACTATGGCTGGCTGTCCCACTGGCGCTATTCGACGCAACCCGAACAAGGAAATCAAGAGCGTGGTCGTTGATGAAGATAAGTGCATGTACTGCGGCAACTGCTATACCATCTGCCCATCCATGCCTATTGCCAACCCGGAGCGCGATGGCATTATCATCTATGCCGGCGGCAAATGCGCGAATGTAAGGACCCCTTCGATGCTCTCACGAGTGGTAGTACCCTTTATTCCCAATAATCCACCACGCTGGCCCGAAGTTGTGGGCGTTTTGAAGACCATCATTGAAACGTACGCGGCCGATGCCAGGACACCTGAGCGCGTAGGTGAGTGGATTCTGCGAATTGGTTATGAGAAGTTCTTCGAGCGCACTGGCCTGCCGTTTACCGGACAGTGTATTGATGACTTCGAAGCGTCCCGCGAAACCTTGAGAGCCTCGACCCAATTTAAGTGGTAGGAGGTAATAAAAATGGTTGACCAGGAATTAAAAGATAAAGTCCTCGAGTGGTTTGAAAAGAAGTCAGTGGGTGAGAAAAAGAAGTATTACCTGAAGGATGTTGTAAAAGGGCTGTTGCCCGACGACTATGATAAAAAAACCATTCACAAAGCGGTCAATGCGTTGATTGAAGAGGGCAAGCTGATGTGGTTTTCCACCGGAAGCAGCAGCATGGTTTGCCTTCCGAGATTCCACAAAGGATAATTAGTGTAAACCATTCGAATATGAATGGGACTGTTTGTGAAGCATGTTGCTCTATTTCGTAGCGGAACATGCACATGACCAGTAGATAGCAGGTGAACAACAGAAAATGAAAGACTGCGAAGCAGTGAGTTCTGGGGTGCTGATTTCAGCACCCCAGGGCCGCTCTGGGAAGACTATCGCGAGTTTGGCGTTATGCGCCGCCCTTACAAAGCGGGGTTTAACGGTGCAACCTTTTAAGAAGGGCCCTGACTACATAGACCCCTCCTGGTTGACAGAAGCCGCGGGCAGAAGCTGCCACAATCTCGATCCGTTTTTGATGCCGGAAGAGGTAATGCTGGAATCGTTCCATCAAGCCTGCCAGGGATCGGATATAGCAATAGTCGAAGGAGCCATGGGGCTATTTGATGGTCCTGAATCAGCAGGATGGGGGAGTACAGCTCATTTGGCACGGCTCCTCAATCTTCCGGTGATTCTGGTTGTAGATTGTACTCGAATGACGGGCAGCATAGCGGCCATGGTATATGGATACCAGCACTTCCAATCAGATATCCATATCGCTGCTGTTATCCTCAACAATGTTTCCGGCCCTCGACACGAACGCAAGCTAAGAACAGCAGTGGAAGAACATTGTAAAATCCCTGTAGTTGGAAGTATCCCTCGCGACCAGAGCCTCAATATGACTCAGCGTCATTTGGGGCATATACCGTTTCCTGAAAACGACGGCGCGGAACCGATTATTAAGCGAATTTGCTCGAACCTCGAACCTCGCCTTGACCTGGATACTATATTGGCCATTGCTGGTGTTCCCGCAGAAAATAACAGGAATATCCATGCAACCGATTCCACCGAAAAACATGAATCGGTAAAGATCGGGGTTATTAAAGACAGGGTGTTCAACTTCTACTATCCTGAAAATCTGGAGGAGTTGAATCGGGCAGGCGCCGAGCTGGTTTTGATAAATTCACTACAAGATCGATTGCCCGAAGTGAATGGACTTTACATTGGTGGTGGCTTCCCCGAGTTTTTCCTCGAAGAGCTGGAAGCTAACCACAAGTTGAGAACGGATATTGCTAAAGCTATCGAAGATGGATTGCCGGTTTATGCCGAATGTGCCGGCCTTATGTATTTGTGTAAGGCAATCAACTGGCAGGGACAGCGGCATGAGATGGTTGGGGCGATCTCGGCAGAAATCGAATTATCAAAAGGTCCTCAGGGGCATGGTTACGTGGAAACCGAAGTGTCAGCGGAAAACCCCCTTTTCCCCGTGGGAATGACTATCAGAGGACATGAATTTCATCATTCAAGATTGATTGAATCAGATAAGCTGGAATTTGCCTATCGAGTAAAACGTGGGCATGGTGCGGGCGAAGGCGTTGATGGGATTATACACAAGAACGTCTTTGCGGCTTATACCCACCTGCATTCTCTGGGTACTCCCCAGTGGGCTCAGGCTTTTGTGGAACTGGTTTTGCGGGAACGTAAAAGTCAGCCCCTGGTTTCGTTATCTTAAAAATAAAAATAAACTGGAGGTAAGTAGAATGGCAATAAAGATGCTGGGCGGAACCGAAATGGAAATCGATGAGGATGGCTTCATCCAGGAACCGGACAAGTGGACTAATGCTGTGGCCGAGAGTTTGGCTGAAGAAGAATGTGAAATCCACCCTATGACAGAGGATGCCTGGAAGCTGGTGAACTTTATTCGGCAGTATTACATTGATTATGAAACTGCCCCGGCAATTCGCATGCTTTGCAAAAAGTGCGATCTCAAACTCAATTACATCTATGAAATGTTCCCCAAAGGGCCTGCGGCCGGTGCCTGTAAAGTAGCTGGATTACCCAAACCTACCGGCTGCGTGTAATCTCGATAGAGATATTGATGCCCATCAGTAGACAGCTTAGCTTTGGCCAGTGTGCCAGAGCTAAGTTCGTTTTGATATAATCAACGGACTGAACGCCTGCCCTTTTTGTTTTGGGCAGGCGTTTTTGAATATCGGACGTAAGAGTAATGAGAGTCCTGCTTATAGATTTCAACCCTTTCATGGCCGCCGCTACGCCAATATCAGTAGGGTATGTGGGCGCCGCTCTCAAGTGTAAGGGGCATGACGTGCAGGTGCTGAGTTTGGGCTCTACTACGCTTTTTAGTCCTCTGGCTTTCAAAGAATTCATCAAAGAATATGCCCCTGATATCGTGGGGTTCGGGACATACCAGCGCAACATCTTCCATATCAATGCTCTGGCTAACTTAGTCAAAGAAGCATCTCCCGAGGCTTTCACAATCCTCGGAGGACCTCAAATTACCTTTCTGCCTGACGATGCCCTGAGCGTTCTTCCCGGGGTGGATTTCCTCTGTAGGGGAGAGGGAGAACTTATCACTCTGGCGGTGGTGGATGCGATCATTTCCGGGCAAACTGCGCTGCCTGTACCGGGGACTACTTCCCGGAATTCGGAGGGCGGATACATCACTGGCCCTTCAATAAACCCGGCAAAGGATCTTGATGAGTACCCTTCTCCCTGGTTGGAAGGAATTCTCGATCCAGCTGACATGGATGAGGCAATTATGCTTACGTCTCGAGGCTGCCCTCACGTCTGTTCTTTTTGCTACACCCCAGCCGCTTTTGGTAGAAAGGTGCGTGCCCATTCAGTGGATCGCGTCATTCAGGAAATTGCTTTCGTGGCCAGTCGAGGCAGTGGACGCCTGTGGTTCGCTGATCCCAATTTCTCTTTTAGTGAAAAGCGGGTGATCGAAATTCTTGAAGAAATTGCCAGGCGCGATCTCAAATTGGATATGTGGATCGAGACCAGGGCGGATATGCTGAATAAAGAGCTTATCGCTCTGATGAAAAGGGCCGGTGTGAATATGATAGCGATGGGTTTGGAGAGCGCCTCTGAGAATGTCTACCCGCATTTAAACAAGAATCTTGATCCTGATCGTATCCGGGAGGCAATCGAAATGGCATTTGCTGCGGGACTGGATGTGGAGCTTTTCTCTCAATATGCTTTGCCTCATGAACGTTTCCTGGATGCAATGCAAACCCTTAACTTTGTCAAGGAGTCGGGAGTAAAGATCAGGGGTAATAGTAATGCTCAGCAGATGCAGATATATTATGGCTCCGAGATTGCTGCTGATCCGGCCAAGTTTGGCGTGAAGCCTCTTAGAGATAGCTTCCAGCCGTGTATGGCTATTGGGACGGAGTTTGAAACGGAGTGGATGACAAGGAGTGAGATAGAGAAAATAAAAGCAGCCTGGAAAATTGAGTCATTGGATGGTGGTAAAAGGGTAGTCTCATGAATATCAATCCCTTTGGCGATTCGACACTGGAAACACTGATAGTTCGGCTCGATTCAGGTACTGAACCCGAGGAACGGCGTGCTTTTCTGGAACAGCTTTCTTCACTCTTACCTCACCTGAATTGGCGAAGCCATATATTTATCGTCGATGATGATCCGATCGGTCAAATTGAAAGGGCATCGGAGGTAATCGGAGTTGTTTCCGAATACCTTACCGAGCAACAACTCTCGACGATCTGTGTGCATCCGTTTATCTACATGCAAGAGTCGGGGCCAAATGATACCAATCAATGGGAGAATCTCCTGGGCCTCATGCAATGGTTTCAGCAGGAAGCATATGACCAGCAAAGTGAGGTAAGGATGCTTATCCTGCCGATCATCAAACCTGATGTAGTCACATCAACCGAATCCATACTGTCCGTAGCCGAGTTTTTCAGGGCTCGGTTGGCTAAGCCGAGTTTCTATTTCAATGAAGAATCTCCTTTAGATCCGGTGACTATTCTCCAGAAAGATCTTCGCATCTATGTTGATCCATCCTCTGAAACCTCTGCCGAGGATATAATTTCTCAACTGTGGATAAATCATATCTTCGAAGATATTCTGCAACGAGTAGAAGAGGGTCGGACTGAACTTCTTGTTCCCTGTCGCAAACACATCATCATTGACGAAAGGGACGAGGCGATATTCGAATGTTTTGCCCAGTGGGAAAAGGCCAGACCGATCGAATCGCTGGAAAAACTGGGAGAACCACTGGAAAAGACCAACTGTCCCAGTTGTATTAGTCACTCCTGCCTTGCAATGAAAGAGAACCTTGTAGCCAACGCAAAAAGTGAAGAAGGGAGGCAGGTTTCTTTAGGATTGGGGATTGCTCTTTCAAAGGATGAGATGCATAGAGATGCACTTCCGCATGCCCGTAAGGCATATGAACTTTCGATCAGTGATACTGATCGTGCAGTAGCACTGCTCCATCAGGGTCTCTGCTATTTACAACTCGCCGAATTGGCCTTGGCTGATGAGACTCTCAAAGAGGGTGCATCATATTCAACTGATCCGGGACTGTTCTCCTACCATCGGGGAAATGTCCAGTTTGCTCGGAAAAACTACGCTGAAGCCATCAATAGATTCAATGAGACTTTGGCTGCAGAATCTCCCGAAGTGCCAATAGAGGACCTTTATTTTAATCTGGCAACCAGTTATATCAACCTTGAGGATTTCAACAGTGCCCGATCTTACCTCGATCTAATGGAACAATCATCGGCTCCTGTGCGATTTCATCAGGGGGTATGTGATCTTGGTGAAGGTCTGGTTGAACCGGCCCTGGAAAAATTCAGGGAAGCGCTTGATCTCGGTCCCGCTCCGGAAGATCTTTCAAGAGTGAGGTTTTACATTGGTAACTGTCTAAAAGAGATGGGACGATATAGTGAGGCCATACCAGAATTGGAGCAGGCGGTGGAAGCAGACCCAAGTGATTACATGAACTACAATCTTCTTGGCTTCTGTTTCTACCAAGTGAAGGAGCATGAGAAGGCCATCGAAGTTTTTCATAAGGCTGTTGAAATCAATCCCGGGTCAGCTATTGACTATGCCAGCATCGGGTCCAACCTGCGCGAACTTGGACGGTTTGAAGACGCTATCGCCATGTATCAAATGGCACTTTCGCTTGATCCTGCTTTGACCTTCGCTAGGGACAATGTTGAGAAACTTTCTGCAATACTTAACGAAAACAGCACCAAAAATGAGTAGCTATGAAAAACCTGAATTCATAACCCAGCGAGACCATCAGTAAATTCCAATTATTATGTTATACGTAAATATGCTTATATTAAACCGATATATAATAGGTATATTTACCTAGAGTGCCTATGTGGAATCTAGGCCTTTTCTTTGGTTTGGAGATAAGTCTGCCTGCCGATGCTTGCCGAGACTTGGCAATGATACGATTAGCTAAGAAGTATCGAAAAGGCGCCCCTCAGGGGCGTTACTGGTGTATGTTGTGTGGCAGGAATTCAGCGAATTGTTATGTTGGAAACCATACTAGAGCAGAAGAAAAAGACCATTGTAGGGAAATGGCTTGAATTAATAGCAGATTCATATCCCGCCGGATCAAAGCTTTTAGCAGACAAAGATAAATTTACCAATCCGGTGGGATATATTTTGTCTTCTGAAATTGAAGTCCTCTATGACGAATTCCTGCACGATCAAATCGATTCTGAGAGAGCGATCATTTCCCTTGAAGAAATCATTAGAAGCAGAGCTGTGCAGGATCGTACCCCCGGTGAATCCGTAAGTTTTGTTTTCCTGTTAAAGGATGTTGTACGAAATGAACTAAAGAGTCAGGTAAAGAATAAAGAATTTACTGCTGAGATGGCGAAGTTGGAAGACAGAATCGAGAACCTGGCTTGCCAGGCGTTCAATGTTTATACCGGCTGCCGAGAAAGAGTAAATCAAATCAGGATAAATGAGATCAAAAGAGACCGAGACAATGCAAACAGGCTACTGGAGAGGTTCGCTCGTAAGTATGGGGATCAAACAGTGGAAGTAGCCAGCGGATATGATAGAAGTGAGGTAACGGAATGAGCACCTTGTTTGGAGTGATACTACCATATGCGGCAATTGCCATATTCATTCTTGGGATACTTTATAAGGTAATCAAGTGGGGCAAATCAGCGGTGCCGTTTAGAATTCCCACTACCTGTGCTCAGGAGGAAACCCTACCGTGGATCAAGCGGAAACCTCATGAGAAGCTCGATAATCCTTCGAACAATCTCGCTGTAGTTGGCAGAATGCTCCTCGAAGTTCTCATCTTCCGTTCTTTGTGGCGCAATACAAGGGCTGAAGTTAAAGCAGACAAACAGAAATTGATCTATAGTGGCAGCAAATTTCTCTGGTTATTCGGTCTACTCTTTCATTGGTCTCTGCTTGTCATCTTGATCAGGCATTGCCGGCTGTTTTTCGAGCCCGTTCCTTGGATTCTGGATGTGGTCGAAAATATCGACGGTATGCTAGAAATAGTGATCCCCACTTTGTATCTGACCGATATCGCCATTTTGCTAGCTGTCACATATCTCTTCCTCAGAAGGGTTGCGTTTTCGCAGATTCGATATATTTCGTTGCCCGCTGACTATTTTGCAATATTATTAATTGGTGGCGTTGCGGTAACCGGAATTTGTCTGCGAATATTCTTCCACACCGATGTTGAGGCCGTAAAAGAGCTGGCGATGAGTGTTCTGAGATTCTCGCCGAAAGTGCCGGAGCAGTCCATCAGTTGGCTTTTCTATTTACACCTGGCAATGGTATGCACATTGCTTGCTTATTTCCCATTCAGTAAGCTGATGCATGCCGCAGGTATCTTTTTCAGCCCCACTAGAAATATGGCGAATACTAATCGGGTCAAGAGGCATGTTAATCCTTGGGACTATTCTGTTAAAGTACATCCTTATCACGAGTATGAAGAAGAGTTCCACGATAAGATGGAACAGGCAGGACTGCCCCTGGAAAAGGAGTAGAGCAAAGTGTCAGATGAAGTTGCTAACCGAGAAGAACTGCTAAAAACTATAGATTATGTACCTGCGCAGCAGGATTTGTACAAGCCCAATTTGGAATTCAGGCCAGGTACATGGAATTATCCTGCCAATCCCAAAAAGATGGAGCATTTGGAGCTTCCTTATCCGAGGGAATGGAGTCCTCCTGATCTGGATTGGCAACTCCCGGAGAATTGGAAAGAGATTATTTTAAAAGGGATGGAGGAACGCCTTAACAGGTATCGCTCCCTTCGCGTTTATCTGGATATCTGCGTGCGGTGCGGGGCTTGTGCTGACAAATGTCATTTTTACCTCGGATCCGGTGATCCCAAGAACATGCCAGTGGCTCGTACTGAGCTGATGCGGTCAATTTACAGACGATATTTCACCGTCGGGGGCAAGCTACTCGGCGGAGCTGCCGGGGGACGGGAACTGACAGAGGATGTCCTTAAGGAGTGGTTCTATTACTACTATCAGTGCACCGAATGCCGACGTTGTTCCGTGTTTTGTCCCTATGGCATTGATACTTGTGAAATAACCATGATGGGTAGAGAACTGCTCAATCTGGTTGGCTTGAGTATTAACTGGATTGTTGAGCCGTTGTCCAATTGCTTCCGGACAGGGAACCACCTGGGTATTCAGCCTCATGCTTTTGCCGATACCATAGAGTTTGCAGTGGATGATGTCGAGGATGTAACTGGTATCAAGGTAGAAGCGCCCATGAATAAGAAAGGGGCGGAGATCCTCTTTGTGACGCCTTCCGCGGACTATTTTGCCGAGCCTCACTGGTACACTTTCCTGGGTTACCTGATGCTTTTCCATGAACTGGGACTCGATTATACCCTGAGCACCTATGCTTCTGAGGGCGGTAACTTCGGGTTGTTCCACTCAGCGGAAATGATGAAGCGGTTGAATAATAAAATTTACGCTGAGGCCGAACGCTTAGGAGTTAAGTGGATCCTCGGTGGCGAATGTGGACATATGTGGCGGGTCATCCATCAATACATGGATACCATGAATGGTCCGGCTGATTTCCTTGAAGTTCCCAAGTCACCGATAACCGGTACGGTGTTCGAAAATGCTAAGATGACCAAGATGACTCATATCTCGGAATTCACCGCTGATCTTATTAAGAATAACAAACTGAAGCTGGATCCCAGCCGGAATGATCAATGGAAGATCACATACCATGATTCGTGTAATCCCGCCAGGGCTATGGGATTGTTAGAAGAGCCACGGTACATTATCAATAATGTGGCTAACAATTTCTATGAGATGCCGGAGAACACTATACGGGAGAAGACTTTCTGCTGTGGAAGTGGCTCTGGACTTGGTACTGATGAAAACTTGGAAATGAGGTTGAGAGGCGGGCTACCCAGGGGCAATGCGGTCAAATATGTCAAGGATAGATATGGAGTAAATATCTTGACTTGCATGTGCGCTATTGATAAGGCAACTCTTCCGGCGGTAGTGGACTACTGGGCCGGCGATGTGGCGGTTGGCGGTATTCATGAGCTGGTTGGTAATGCCTTGATAATGAAGGACGAGCAGAAGCCCAGAACAACCGATTTGAGAGGTGATCCTCTCCCGGGTGTTGAAGACTCCGAAGAGGGGGATGAATAATGTACGATACGGGCAAAATCGTAGTTGGGATTATCATTTTCCTGGCAATATTCAGCGTTCCGTTCTGGTACAGCCAGGTGACGGGTGATGCGGAAGAAGTGCCTGATATCGTAATTGCCCCTGAAGCGGGAGATCAATGTATTGAAGATATCGACTATATGAGAGCTAAACATATGGACCTGCTCAATACCTGGAGAGATGACGTGGTGCGTGGAGCAGATCGAGAGTATGTATCGGAAGAGTACGGTATCACTTATGATAAAAGCTTGACGGACACTTGTCTGGAACAATGTCATACGAACAAGAGCGATTTTTGTGATCAGTGTCATACCTATGTGAATGTAGAGCCGGGATGTTGGGAATGCCACAACATAGTAGGGGAGTAGCAGATGGAAGTTTCGAGACGTGAGTTTATAAAATTGGCCGGGCTCGCCTCCGCGGGAGCCGTGGTAACTGCATCTTCCGGTGCACTTCTGACAGGATGCAGTCCGTTAGTTGGGATGGAAGACGAAAGTCTGAATGACACAAACATGGGCATGATTTTCATTCCCAGTCGGTGCGAAGCAGGGTGTCATGACTGCATTGATGCTTGCCACAAAATGCACAATGTACCGAACCATGACAATAAGGATCATGAGATCAAGTGGATTTGGGAAACGGAGTTACAGCATGCCTTCACGGAGTACATGGAGAACGAACTACTTAAAGAGCGAATGGAGCACATGCCCTTCCTGGTCATGTGCAATCACTGCGCGAATCCGGCGTGCGTTCGCGTGTGTCCCACACAGGCCACATTCAGGCGGAAAGATGGATTGGTTTTGATGGACTATCACCGGTGTATCGGCTGCCGGTTTTGTGTGGCTGCCTGTCCCTATGGTGCCAGGAGCTTCAATTTTAAAGATCCTAAAAAAGGTCTTCAGGATCCGGTTCCCAACCCCAATTTCCCGAAACGTACCAAGGGTGTGGTGGAGAAATGTAACTTCTGTGCAGAACGAGATATACACGGAAGTGAGCTTCCCTATTGTGTTGAGGCTTGCGCAAACAAGAAGGGAAGCGTTGAAGCGTCAGCACTTATTTTCGGGGACCTGGATAACCCGGAGTTTAAAGAACGTATTGAAAAGATCCAGAAAGATGAAAAACTCATCCCTCTCAGGCGCAAAGAAATCGCGGGAACACAACCGAAGGTCTATTATCTAGTATAAGGAAGTAGGCATGATAGAGAAAGCATTAAAAGGGAGTAAAAAATACTGGCTGTGGTTGGGTTTTTGTGCCACGCTTTTTGGCGTTGGCGCTGCCTTCTACATTGACCAGCTCTTCAATGGATTACAAATCACTGGTATGAGCCGGGATGTATCGTGGGGATTCTACCTGGCGAACTTCACCTTCTTTGTTGGTGTAGCGGCTTCCGGTGTGATGCTTGTATTGCCATTCTATCTACATGATCAGAAAGAATTTGGCAAGATCACTATCCTGGGTGAGTTCCTGGCGGTGGTGGCTTGTGCCATGTGTATCACTTTTGTGACCATCGACCTGGGAAGACCTGACAGGCTTGTGAACCTGTTCTTGCATCCTACCCTTAATTCGATTCTGTTCTTTGATATTGTTGTACTGTCCGGATATATGCTGATCAATATAGTCGTAGGGTGGTCAATACTGGATGCAGAGCATAAAGGTGAAAAACCACGACGTTTTGTTAAACCTCTGATTTACCTTTCAATTCCCTGGGCCGTAAGCATTCATACGGTCACGGCGTTCATTTATGCCGGATTGGCTGCGAAGCCGTTCTGGCTCACTGCAGTTATGGCGCCACGCTTTTTGGCTACAGCGTTTGCTGCCGGTCCTGCGTTGCTGATCATTATTTGTCTGATTCTGCGCAAATACACGGATTTTGATCCCGGCAAAGTAGCAATAAAGAAACTATCAACCATTGTGACGTATGCAGCGATTGCCGGCTTCTTTTTCCTTTTGTGTGAGTTCTTCACCGCTTTCTATTCGGGTGGAGCCGAACATACAGTGACTTGGAAGTACCTCATGTTTGGTGAGGGTGGAAGCGGTCTTCAGCCGTATATGTGGGGAGTGTTAATTTCGACGGTGATAGCAATAGTATTGCTGGTTAACCCTAAGACAAGGTATCGAGATGATACGCTGGTAATCGCCTGCGTGCTGTTGTTTGTATCCATTTGGATTGATAAAGGTCTGCTGCTGGTTATTCCGGGATTCATTCCTAATCCGCTACACGAGTTCAATCAATACTTCCCAACATTGAAGGAAGCAATCATTACTTTCGGCGTCTGGGGACTCGGGTTCATGGTGCTGACTCTCTTGTACAAGATAGCTATCTCAGTGAAGATGGAAGTAGGGGATCAGGAAATAGAACACTAAACTAACTGCTCACTTGTAAAAGTGACTTGAACGGCAGAACTGCACCCAGAACGCGGTTCTGCCGTTTTTTATGCGGTCGAAGACAGAATACCACGGGTTTACCCGTGGATGAATGAGCGAAGTCCAGTCAAGCTAAGACTGCGAAGCACGGTTTGCTTGGATGGACAACTCTGGCAAGAGTTGTAATAGACGCGAAGCGGGCGTAAGCCATAGGACCCCGCCTTTAGGCGGGGGTATCTATTGCGCGAAAGCTCGCTTGTGCGAGTTGATGGCTCCTTTACATATTTTCCCACTTTTCCCTCAATCATTTTTGCGTGTTGTTTCTACCGCAAATTGTATGTAAGCATTCTTGTCCAAAATGAGGAACGCCGATTAAGCTTAGAGTAATACTGTCCACCTTCAGCAAAAATGGGACACTATAAAGGCATAAGTTAAAGGACACTTTTACAAGC